>CALVYX010000085.1 GCA_944372315.1 uncultured Bacilli bacterium | reverse complement strand
GGACAGAGTGTGGACAAAATAGAATAAACGTATTTTATCACACTTGTTCCTATTTAGATTAATTTAAACGAAATGGCTTCATAGCTCAGTCGGTAGAGCAAAGGACTGAAAATCCTTTGTCCTAGGTTCTGCCACAATATAAGTTTTATGCTTATATTTCAAGGAGCTTTGATATATATAAACTAGAGCTTTAAATTAGTCTGTGGACAGAGTGTGGACAAAATAGAATAAACGTATTTTATCACACTTGTTCCTATTTAGATTAATTTAAACGAAATGGCTTCATAGCTCAGTCGGTAGAGCAAAGGACTGAAAATCCTTGTGTCGCTGGTTCGATTCCCGCTGGAGCCACCATTAAAAGCTAATAAAATCAACGCTTCTAGAAGAAGTAGTTGATTTTTTTGTCCACAAAATATTTGAAATTTTCGTCCACAGTATACTATTTTTGTCCACAGAGTTATTTTTAAGGAGTGATAAAGTATGCTTGACGATTTAATAAATAAGCAAGTTATGTGCAGTGATGTTGGTGTTATACAATTTATGTATCCAATGTTTAGAATAGCAAAAACTAAAGATGATGTTATTTACTCTATTAATACTAATCAACCATTTATATATTCTGGCAGTGGTTTATTATTTGAATTAGTTAAAAAAAGTGATGTACCATATATCATTGTATCTAGTGCAGGTGATTATAATTTAGATGATAGAGAAACGTTACTTGAATTAGCTTATAAAAAGCATAATAAAAAACCAACAAGTAACAACTATTTCTTAATGACAACTAAATATGATGAATTTCTTTATTGTTTTAAATATCTATGGATATGTGGTGAGCTACCAAATTTATATATTGAATCAGAGTTTGCAGTAAACTCTTTGTTAGAGGTTATAGACTGTCCTAGATTATTTCTTGCTATGCTTTTAAAATGTTGTAATAATAAAAATGTAAATAAAATTGAAGAAATGTTAATAATGTTTATTATAAATAGTATTGAAAATAAAGTAAGTAGTATTACTAATAATTGGCTATACTCTAAACAACAAAAGTTTTGTTATTTATATAAGCGAAAATTACCTAATGCTATTAAAAATCATTTTAAATTATGCAGGTGTTTAAATGATCCTACTTTAAGATTATTTAGTTTATTTAATGATATATTCTATGGTAATGATTGTCATTATTTAACTCATAGTTTAATGAAAAAAGAACAAACTGATATGAGTATGATTATTGATAGTAAAAAACAAAAAGTAATAAGTTCTATTAATAGTGCAAAAGAGTTTATGACTACTATTATAATGGGAGAACTAGGTTGTAAATTGTTTAAAGAATTATATAGTGATGATATTTATTTTTTAAAAACACCAGATGATGTTATTAAATTTATTTCAACTTATGATTTTGAAACAGAAAAAACAGTAGCTTTCGGAGATTTATCTTTTATTTCTAAAGTAGGGCAAGGAGCATTATTAAAGTTTATTGAAGAAACTAAAAGGCCTTTAATAGCTTTATGTTCTAAAGGCGATATTACGGAAGCAATGAGGAGCAGATTTTGTAAATGTGTTAGAATAGAAAATCCATTAGCAGTAAATGAAATGACTATGGGTGAGTTTTTAAAAGTTAAGAAAAGAGTGAAGAATAAAATAATAACCGATAGAAGGTTATATTCAAAAGAAGAATATTTAATTAAAACTGATATGATAAAGGCTTGTTTAGAGCTTAATCCAATATACTGGCATATAAAAAGTGAAAATAAAGATTCTAATATTACATTAGAAGATGAGAAGATATATTTAATGTGTTTAGATATTATATATAATTAACGTTTTAAAACGTTTTAATTTGTTATTTTATTAAAAGGTTGTCAACATATTGGCAATCTCTTTTTTGTGGGTTAGAGTTGGTTTAACTGGCAGGCTAGTTGGTATTATACTAGAAATCTAAAATAGGTTTGTATTACATATTTAATTGTGGTAACATATGTAGCAAGGAAGTGAGAAAATTATGAATAAAGAGATAAATGAATTAGCAAAAACGATTAATTCTAACGCTTTAATACTTATAGGGGGAAGACCCGGTACTGGTAAGACAATTTTAAGTTTAAAATTAGCGAGTGAATTAATTAAAGACACTAATAAGAAAGTTTTATGTATAAGTTTTGATAGTTCACCAGAAAGCTTACATTTACGTATTAAGAATGTGTTAAATGACACTATTATTAGTAATAACATAAATATAGTTGATGGATTTAATACAAAAACAGTTATGGAAATTAAAGAGGTTATTACAAAAACAGAAGATGTAGGTGTAGTTATTATTGATTACTTTCAATTACTAAAAATTAGTAGTGATAATCAAGAAAATAATGATATATTAAAAACTTTAAAATCTTTTTCAATAGAGTTTAATGTACCAATTATTGTAGTTTCACAGTTAGGTAGAGAAGCAGAAGGAATAAAACCTACATTGGAACATTTACAAAATAGTTCTATAGATGTAAATATTTTAGATAGAGTAATATTTACATATCCTGAATATTCTTTCTATGTTAGTAAATAAAATAATTTAGGTATTATTGTGAAAGAAATAATAAGTAGATTATTTAATGCAGATGTTCATGATATGAATATTTTATAAAAACTAATATATAATTGAAAGGGGGCTGTCAGAAATTAATTATTTAATTTCTCGACAGCCCCATTTTTTACTTTATATCAGGATCTAATGGTTTTTGTAACTCTTTGGTTTCAATAATAGTATTATCACTTAATAATGTATATCTTGTTCCAAGAAATTTTACATCATCTTGATATTTTTTATAAACATCACTTTCTACAAATTTATATTCACAAGGAATATCTTCGTATTTCATGCATTCTTCTGTTTCTATTTGTTTTAAAAAGAAATAACCACGATCTGTAACAAGACTTGTTATTGTTTCATCATTAAGAGATAAGTCGATACTCTCTAACGTACTTGCTTCTTTAATTGTTCCATAATCATCTTTTGAAATAACCACTTCTTCATTTAACAAGTTATAATAAGTTTTTCCGTTAAAACTTGTTTTATAAACTTGCTTCCATACTTGACCATCATCTTTTAATACCAAATAAGTATCTGTATCAACGTAATCAACAACAGCCACTACATCATCTTTTTCAATAATTGGATCTTGGCTGATGCAATTTGTGGAATCATACCCACATCTCTCAATTTTAGAAGTATTATCATCGTACGTATATTGATTATTGTTATCATCTATAAGAAGATATTTTGAATACCCTTTCTTTAAATTTACAAATTTTGTATCTGTTTCTATTTTTTTACAACTTTGATTATTACTAAATGTTTTTTCTTGATCTAAAAGAATTTGATAAACAGAATAATCATCTAGCACAAGAAAATTAGTATCAATTGCTATAACATCATGTTGTTCTAATGCATCGCATACAAAATTCTCTCCTATATATTGTAATTCATCATCGGTATTTTTAACATGATCAAAATCATGATATTTAAAATATTCCATAAGATTACTACTTCCAACTCTTTCTTGTTCTAAACGTCGTTCTTCAAAAAAATTAGAAATTAAAATATAACCCAAAAATATTAGAATTATACAAATTACAATGCCAGCTAGTATCATCAAAACTTTAAATATTTTTTTTATTACTTTCATATTTACTCCCATTCACTTTCCTATTTTATTATATATTAACACATTCACAAATTTAATGCAAAAAATAATGTAATTTTCATTTATTATTTTATATGGTATACTAATGGTAATGAATAGGAGTGAGAGAAAATGAGTAAGAAGTTTTTATTAATTGTCTTATGTGGAGTATTATTATTGGGTATAACTGGCTGTGGAACACAAGAAAAAGCTAAAATTACAGAAGTTAATGGAGAAACAGAAGATTTAACATATTCTGAATTATCTAAAATATATGAAGATAATCCATTAAGTTTTAATGAAAAATATATAGGAGCTAAAATAACTGTTACTGGTAAAATAAAAGAAATTAAAGAAGATGAATCTATAACTGTAAATCATGCTTATGATGAAGATGGAAATATTTATGAAACAGATGATATTACATGGAGACATAGACCTATGATAGAATTAGAAGATAGTTGGCAAATTTTTATATTTGGTGAATCGGAATATAAAAAAATTGATTCTAATGTAGAATTATCTGATTTAAAAGTTGGTGATACTATAAAGGTAGAAACTCAAATAGTAAGTATAGATGAATCAATTGCTAAAAAAATTCAACTTGGTACTTTACAAATTACTCCATCAAGTGGTAGAGACTATGTTGATGAAACTACAAAAATTACAAAAGTTGAATAAATATATGAGATTATCTAAATTGATAATCTTTTTTTGTTATTCTTTGTTAATTTTTGTTAGGGGGTTGTAAATAAATTACACTGTGTTTAACTAGTAGTTAAAGGAGGTGCAAATTGGAAACTAAAGATGATGTTG
>CALVYX010000084.1 GCA_944372315.1 uncultured Bacilli bacterium | reverse complement strand
AGCAGCTTCTACTATATGAGGGCAAAAGAAAAGGAAGCTAAGTCCTATTATAAATAATATCTTCTTCATGTTAACTTATCACTCCTGTTCTATTACGTCATTTCCAAGTATTTGTTTTTGAACTCTTAATAAGTCAACAACATCTACTTTACCATCTTTATTAATATCACTAGCTTTTTTATCATATGAAGACATACTACTACTTCCTAAAATATCTTTTTGAACTCTAAGTAAATCAACAACACTAACTTTACCATCACCATTATTATCTCCATAAATAATAATTTTATAAGACTTTGTAGTTGTTCCATTACTAATTACTAAAGTATCTCCTGTACCTACATTACCACTAGCTTTGTTTCCATATCTATCTAGATAATCTGTAACTTTTAAGTTAGCATTTATACTACTCAATCTATTGTTAATAGTATCAATACTTGTATTAAAGGAAATATTAGAAATAGTATCACTATCTATTTTATAGCCAGATGCTACTACTCCAGTATTAATATCAATATCAGGAGTTGTAACAATTTCCTCTTCTTTTGTATCATCTGGTAGTATTACTTCATTATCATGAGGCATGTTATTATAAACAGGAATTAAAAATTCATAAGTGTTATTTAAAAGATTGTTATCTCTATAACTTTTATAAGTACTATAAGCTTCCCCTGAAGCAGCTCTTACATTAGTCATATACTGATGAGTATAATGTGGATATGTAGCCTCTGGTGATACATTGAATTTTTGATAATATAAAGTGTTTTGTCCATTATTTACATAAGCACCTACAATATAAGAAGCTCCCCCCATAATAGCTTTTTCTTTACTATTCCATGGTCTACCATAATCAGTAACACTTCCATCAATTCCTCCATTTGCCCAAATTAATCCTCTAATTTGTGGAGATTTATAAGAACCATATGCTCCTATATTAAAGTAGTTATAAATACCACTATAAGTCTTACCATTACCACAAGAATTAAGAGCATTCCAACTATTTGAATTATTTGCATAACCTAAATTATTTAAACAGTTATTATCAACTTCATAAGTAAAAGATGCTCCTGTAGTTGAAATACTATCACTATTTCCTTTTTCTTGCCTAATTCTACTAGCAAGATATACAGGACTAACATTATTAGTCTTTGCTGTTTTCATTAAAATATTTATATATTCATTAGTATTAAGAAAAGTTCCACTAACAACTCCTTTTACTGCATTCTCTGTATGAATAGAAGCATTATATTTAATATCTTCAAACATAAAGATATATTCTTCTTGTAAGAAGTTTCTAGGATCTAAATAATATGAAACAGTTTCTCTACTAGCCACATACCAACCTGGTTCTATTTGTTGATATACTCCATTTTGATAATAAGGCCATTCCTTACTTCTTAAACTTTCATCAGTACCATCTATTAAACTAATCTCTCCATAATTTTCATTAGTAACAGCAGTATCAAAATCTATATTAGTACGAACTGCTTTAAAATTCCAATTAGGATGTTTCTCATGTAAAGCTTTTAAATAAGGCAAATAACTTTCTGTAAAGCCTTTGCTAATCATTTCTTTTTCAAAGTCACCATTCAAATCTACATCAGCGACATCTATAACAGCTTGATCACTTGAACAAATATAACCAACTTTTCCTTCATACTCTACTTTATACCAAGGATTTTTACAACCATTACCACTTTCGCCATCTTTACTAATTAAATTTACTTTTGTACCTCTTAGTAATACTCCATCTGTAATACCGTCTACAAAATCTCCTCCTGGTACTACTCTAAAATACTTATTAGTATTTAATACAATATAACTACTTGCATTTATAGCAGGAATAAAAGTAAAAAGCATAATAAAGATTAATAAAATATAAGAAAATTTCTTCATATACTACCAACTCCTATTCTTCTAATAACATTATAACAGATTATTAGACAAATTTCTTTAAAAAGTAATAAATAAACGTAAACTTTACAATGCAAACAAAAGTATAGAACTTGAAATGATATAAATTATAGTCTATAATGATAAGGTATAGTTTTATGTGTTACATGGAGGTTATTTAATGAGAAAGAATAATGAAGAAAAAAAAGAGATGAAAAAGAAAAAATGTAGATTATGGTTAGCGATACTTAGTACTATTGTAATACTAAGTAATATATTCGCTATTTATAATATTTTATTATTAGGACCAGTTGAAGAAATAATAAGATATATTATTATAGGAGTATTTGTTATCTTAGACTTAGTCATTATATTTAAAGTTAGGTCTAAAAGAAGACATAAAGAAAAGAAAGCAAGGCTTCTTACCTTCTTTATAATTATCTATTTACTTATAAGCTGTCTAATAAGTGGACTTATAATGTATGCTTATGGAAGACTTTCTAGTATTAATAGAGATACTGTTACTTATTCTAGTAGTTTAATAGTTAAAAGTGATAGTGAAATAGAAGATGTTAAAGATTTGTCTGATAATTCTATTGGTATATTATCTGATGAAACTTCTAAAGAAGGTAATATTATTCCTAATGAAGTAATTGATGAAAATAAACTTAAAGATGATAATGAAATAGTTGAGTATGATGATTACTTCACAGCAATGGCTGATTTATATGAAGGTGAAGTTGATTCTATCTTTGTTCCAACTGATTATCCATCTATGTTTACAAGTATGGAAACTTATGAAAATATAAGTGAGGAAACAAGAATTATTTTAACGCAAGAGAAAAAGATGAAAAAAGCTAGT
>CALVYX010000083.1 GCA_944372315.1 uncultured Bacilli bacterium | reverse complement strand
CTATGAAATCTTGATTACCAACATTATCATATTCTTCTGCAGTATATTCTTTTGCATATGGATTTCCAGATGAACTAACTTGGAATCCATTTATATTTCCATTTATGACTCCAGTTTTATTATTTGTGGCATAATCATCAAATTGTACATAGTTACTCAAATCTGGTTGATTTCCACCGCCACTATTTACTTTTGCAGCCATCGCTCTCGCTATTATATCAACTGCCATTTTCTCTATCTCTCCTTTCAACAAAAAAGAACCGTTAAGGTTCCTTTTAAATTTTCTTATTATATTTCAATAATAATATTTTTGTTTTTCGTTTCTTTTTCTAGTTATTTTATCAATAAATTAGAGCTTTTCTATATCAAATTTATTGAGTTTTGTTTACTTTGCAAATCGAAGATAAAAGAACTAGTTATCTTTTGATTTCAACTAGTTCGAAAGATTCAATAATATCATTTTCTTTAATATCTTGGAAGTTTTCGATTGTAATTCCACAATCCATATCTTTTTTTACTTCTTTTACTTGGTCTTTTTCATGTTGTAAAGATTTGATTTTACCAGTATATATTACTACTCCATCACGAATAATACGACAATCACTACCATTTTTTACAACACCACTTATAACATGACTTCCTGCAATATTACCGACTTTAGAAAACTTAAATAGTTGTCTAACTTCAGCACTACCTAGGACTTTTTCTTCATAAGTAGGATCCAGTAAACCTTTCATAGAATTTTCAATATCTTCCACCATTTTATAAATAACATCATATAATTTTATTTCTACATTATAATCTTTAGCAAAATCCATTGTTTTACTATTAGGCCTTACATTAAATCCTATAATAATAGCATGAGAAGCATTAGCAAGAACAATATCACTTTCTGTAATCGTTCCTACGCCACCACGAATTACTTTAATATTAACGCCTTCTACATCTATCTTAGCTAAACTTTGTTTCACTGCTTCTAGGCTTCCGTTAACATCAGTTTTTACTACAACGTTAATCTCTTTTATTCCTTCTTTAATGGCACCAAATAAATCTTCTAGGCTCATACCTGATCTATTCGTATCTTTTTCTTTAGCACGATTTTTTCTTTGCTCCATAACATTTCTTGCTTGTTTTTCAGTTTCGAATGCCATGAATTTATCTCCTGCTGAAGGTAATTCATTAAGACCTGTTATTTCTACTGGAGTAGATGGAAGTGCTTCTGTTACATCCATTCCTTTATCATTTTTTAAAGTTCTTATTTTACCACAAGTAGTACCAATAGCTATAGGATCTCCTAATCTTAAAGTACCATTTTGTACTAAAACTGTAGCAACATTTCCAACTTGTTTATCTAATCTAGACTCTATTACAGTACCAATAGCATATCTAGATGGATTAGCTTTTAACTCAGCCATATCACTAACTAATAAAATGTTTTCTAATAGTTCTTTAATTCCTTCTTTTGTCTTAGCAGAAATTTTATTAACAATAATGTCTCCTCCCCATTCTTCTGGAGTAAGACCATATTCTGCTAATTCTGTCATAACTTTCTCAATATTAGCATTTGGCTTATCAATTTTATTAATAGCTACAATGATTGGAACTCCAGCTGCTTTCGCATGATCAATAGCTTCTTTTGTTTGAGGCATAACTCCGTCATCGGCTGCTACTATAATAATTACGATATCCGTAATACTAGCTCCTCTTGCACGCATTTCGGTAAATGCTTCATGTCCTGGAGTATCAATAAAGGTTACTTTTCTATTATCTACTTCTACTTGATAAGCACCAATTGCTTGAGTAATTCCCCCAGCTTCTCCACTAGCTATATCAGAGTGACGAATAGCATCTAATAGTGAAGTTTTCCCATGATCCACATGTCCCATAACAGTAACAACAGGTGGACGTGGTACTAGATCTTCCTCTTTATCTACGATTTCATAATCTTCAAAGTTACTAATATCCTGAGTTCCTTCTTTTTTCAAAGTCTTATTATAATCCACTACAAGTAGTTCAACTAAATCATAACTTAACGAATAGTTTAAATTAGCCATTATTTGTAAGTTCATTAGTTTCTTTATGATTTCCGTTGGTGTTACATTTAATTCTTTTGCTAAGTCACTTACAGTCATACCATCTTTATAAATAACAATATCTTCGAGAGTTTTTTCTTCATTACTCATTAATTTTTCACGATGTTTATATAACTTCTTCTTCTCTTTTTGAAAATTAATCTTACTATTTTCAATTCGTTCAGACTTAGGCTTCAACTTCTCAATCCTATTGTCAACATCAAGATCGATATTACTATCATTTAATATTTTTTCCACTTTTTCATCTAGAACATCTTCATCTATTTCTTCTTCGTCAACAATATAATCTTCCTCATCTTGAAGCTCATTATCAAGAAGAATGATATCATCTTCTGTAAGTAATGAAGATTCATCATCATATTTAATATCTAGTTTTTGACATAATTTCATAATCTCTTCACTACTTTTATTAACATCTTGTGCGTATTCTAAAATACTCATCATATTAGCCACCTACTTTCTTAATCATTATTAATTATATTTTCAATTTCCTCATATATACTATTAGGAACTTCTATTTCTAAATGTTTATCTAAAACTTTTGTCTTCTTAGCTTTTTCTAAAACATTTAAATCTTTTGTAATATATGCTCCTCTTCCATTACTTTTTCCTGTTAGATCTACAATAACTTTTCCTTCGGGAGTTCTAACAACTCTAAGTAAATTCTTTTTTTCTTGTTTTTCTTTGGTTACTACACAAGTTCTTAAAGGTATTTTCTTAACTTTCATATCAACACCTCTAATCTTTAAAATTGATTCCTATTTCTCTTGCTTGTTCCATATTTTTAATATCGATTTTGTAATGTGTTAATTTACTTGCAAGTTTAGCATTTTGTCCTTTTTTGCCAATTGCTAATGAGAAGTTTTCGTCATCTGCTACTACAATGCATTCTTGTTTTTTAGGATCCGTAATAATTACATGTAAGTTTTTAGCTGGTTGTAAGCTATTAGCAATAAATATAGCTGGATCCTTATCATATTTAACAATATCGATTTTTTCTCCATTTACTTCTTCTATAATTCTTGCAATTCTACTTCCTTTTTCACCAATACATGATCCTATTGGATCAATATTAGGTTTTTCAGAGTACACTGCTACTTTACTGCGTTGTCCAGCATCACGTGCTACGCTATATATTAATACGGAACCATCAGTAATTTCAGGTATTTCCAACTCGAATAATCTTTTTAAGAAACCATAGTGAACACGAGATAGTAAAATAAACATTCCTTTACCACTACCATCTACTTTACTACAATATACTTTAATTTGTTTTCCCATCTCTATTTTTTCACCAGGAATACATTCTTTTTTAGGTAAGATACCATTACTTCTTCCTAAATCAATAAAATAATTATCTACATCCTCTAGAGCTACTGTACCAACTAATTATTCATCTTGTTTGTCACCAAATTCTTCCATAATAGAATTTCTCTCAGCTTCTCTTATTTTTTGAATAATTACTTGTTTAGCAGTAGATGCTGCAACTCTACCAAAATCTTTTGGAGTAACTTCAGTATCTATAGTATCTCCAACATTTAAAGCCTTATTAATTTTTCTTGCTTCTGTTAGACTAATCTCTGTATCTAAATCAATTCCGTCTGAATCGGGGTCATCCTCTTTTTCATCAGGTACTACAGTTAAATAAGAATATACTTTAATATCTCCTGTATTTCTATCAATAAATATTTTAGAATTTGTTAAAGAATCAAAATTTTTCTTATAAGCGGAAGCTAGTGCTAATTCCATAGCTTCAAATACTACTTCACGATCAATTCCTTTTTCTTTAACAATTGCGTCAACTGCTTTAATAAACTCTTTACTATTCACTTTGAACATCTCCTTTTTCTTTAGCATAAACATCTAAAATATAATTATCTAAATCAATATCTAATTTATCAAGTAATGGATTTATAATTCTAGTAGCCATTACTACAGTATTAAGAGGAATAATAAAATCAGCATCAAGAGCAATTCTTAAAAAAGTATTTCCTTCTTCTTTCTCTACAGTAACACTATCGATCCAAACATCTAATTTATCTAATTTATCACCTATTGTTTCCTTAATTAATTCACTCATTTTTATCCCTCCTCAATATAAAAAGTGGGATTTTACCCACTTGATGTACTTAAAGTATAACACAAAATTTCAAAATTACCAAGAAAATTTTACTTTTATTCCTATAGGCATGAAAAAAAGTAATCCAATGATTACTTAACTATTTTTATGGTTCTACTTCCTCATCTCTACAAAAACCTTCTCCTACTGCACCACCATCATCATACACTTGGCCAGCAATACCACATGAAGTTTTTGTTATAGCATCCTTTA
>CALVYX010000082.1 GCA_944372315.1 uncultured Bacilli bacterium | reverse complement strand
GTGAAGAAGCAAGATATCAAGCGACACACAAAAATGTACATGATAGTACAATCAAGGCGGTATTAGATACTTGGTATGAAGAGAATTTAATAAGTTATAGTTCTTATTTAGAAGACAGTGGATTTTGTGGAGATAGAAGTGTCGCTAATGAGGCTGGACTATGGTATTCTAATGATACTGCACTAGGATATGGAAAAAATTATACATATTATGGTGCATCTTATAGGCTAACTAACATCAATGAACCACAATTTAGTTGCCCGCAAAATAATGATTTATATACAACAAATAATAGTACGCAAGGAAATCAATCATTAGACTATCCCATAGGCTTGATTACAGCGGATGAAGTAGTATTTGCTGGTAGTATTGATCAAGGAGGGGGAAATATGAGTTGTTATTTGTATACGGGAAGTAAGTTCTGGACTATGTCACCCAATAATATTACTCTTTATGATAGAAATTTCTATCTAGATGAACTAGGTGATTTATATGCTACAACTGTAGGTAGTAATAGTGAAATGGGAATCCGTCCTGTGATAAATTTAAAAGCAGAAACTGAAATAATAAAGGGAAGTAATGGAAGTAGTTCTAATCCCTATGTTATTGCATAATAAAACGACTATTTAGTAGTCGCTTTTATTGTTGTTCCTTGATAATAATGTTTTAATATTTCAGCATAAGTTTTACCATTATTAGCCATTCCGTTAGCACCATATTGACTCATTCCAACACCATGACCATAACCTCTTGTTGTAACAATGACTTTATCGGAATCAACGTTAATATCAAAATCAGTGGATCTTAATCCTAATAAGTTACGAAATTCAATTCCACTATAATAATTATCATCAATTCTTAATCGAGATACTCTACCAGAAGAAGTTCTTGCTATGATTTCTACTAAAGTTTCCTTATTAAAATCAATACCTAATATTTTTTCTAAATTATCAAAGGAAAAAGATACTTGTCTTAAAAAACTACTAGCATTAATATCCCAACTAGAGTTTACACTAACTAAATATGGATGACTATAACCAAATACCTCGTAGGAAGACTCTGTATAGCCATTACTAGTGGAATGATATAGGGCATCTATATATTGATTATTATAGGTAATAACTAACCCTTTCGTAGCTTCTACTGCTTTTTTAACTTTGTTATAATAGGTATCAAAACTAGCTCCCCACATTACTTTTAATTGATTTTTATCTCTATAACTTTGTGTTTTTACATCATCAGTTAATACTTTATTATCTTGTATTGCCTTTAAAGCATATGTTCTTGCTGCAATACTTTGAGCTTTTAATGCTTCTATATGAAAAGATGCTGGTATTTCGATTGCTACTACACCTATTATGTATTCTTCTAGTTCTATTGTTTCAATAGTTCCATTGCTTCGATAAATAGTAACCATTGTTTTATTTTCTTGTATTTGATTATTATTATTATTATTATTATTCGTAGGTGGAGTAGGTTTTACTATTTCTTCCTTACTGGTATTATTATTAGGAATATTATTTTGTTCTTCTGTTATAGGTTCTTCTTTTTCTTCTATAATAATTTCAGGTTCTGGTAATTCTACTTTAGAATAACCAATTTCATTATTATCTTCATCAAAATGATTTAAAATAATACTACTAACATAATTAAACTTTTGCTCGTAATTATTATTAGGAATATCTACATTACCTAATACAATAGATCCTAAAACTAATCCTCCAACAACTAAAATAACTTTATTTCCATTCCACTTGATTTTGTTTATTTTTATAAAATTATTAATTTTATTTAAAATAGAATTTTCTTTTTTATTGCCACCAAATTCATAATCATAACTTAAATATAGGACTAAGACTTTCTCTTTATTCACCTTTCTTATTTCATAGTATTCGATCATATTAACCACCTATTATAGTGTTTCACTAATAAGATAAAAATATACAAAACAAAAAGGACAAAATGTCCTAATCTAATTTTATTGGTTTTCTTTTATAATCATAGTTTTTATCATTCATAATCAAAGAATAAATTTTATCAATTCTTGTTTCTATTTCCAATAGAATATTATATTCTTTTTTGTAATTAGTAATTAAGGGAATAGTTA
The DNA here is from genome assembly GCA_944372315.1 of uncultured Bacilli bacterium. Next base: position 22,648 of record CALVYX010000082.1, on the reverse strand, counting down.
AATCTTTTTTTATTTTATTTAAATAATGAATCCCTTTTTGATTAAATCCTAATACTCGAATATAATTTATTTTTATATTTTTTGCTTCTTCTTTTGTAAAACTACATAAAATATGAGTTAACATACGATGAATTTTATTATAAGTATATCGTTTAGTCTTTATTTTTTGAATTAGTTCTTCTAGGGAATTTATTTCATCTATATATTTTAAAATTCTGTGATGAATTCCTTCATCTACTGTCTGGTATATTTTTATATTTTCTTGTTCAGATATTATTTTGTATTTCAATAATGTAAAATAATTATCTGTTGGATATTTTTCTTTTAAATATTGATATGTAAAGGAAGGAACATATTTTTTGATATTTTTATTATCTAGATTATTTCTAATAGCAGTAGCACTTACTATTTTATGATTTAATTTTTTATTATGAAAATCATTGGTTCTTTGAATCGTTTTTATTTCAATATTAGCCTGTTGTTTTATTATTTCTTTTACATAAGAAAGACCTAGTAAATCATTAGGAAGTGAGATCGTTTTATTATATAATTGATTAATCGCTAAAGAAAGTGCGGTTGGATAGTTTTCTCCTTTATCCAGATAGTCTTTTACTATCTTATTATAATTAGGGTTATTTAGTTGGATATTGGCTATTTCTATTAGTTGGTTTGGATCGTTAGATTCACTTCCAAATACAATAGTATCTACTTTTAAATGATTAAGAATACTAATAGCGCCCAAGGCAAATATATCAGCACTTTGAGTAGAGAAAACAAAGGGTAATTCAATGATTAAATCAACACCATATTGTAGAGCAATATCCGTTTTTTCCCATTTATTTAATATACTAATTTCTCCTCGTTGTGTAAAAGAGGAAGACATAACTAAAATAATGCAAGAAGATGGATACATTTCTTTAATCTTTTTTAAATGATATAAATGTCCATTATGAAATGGATTATATTCGCAAATAATACCAATTATTTTCATTAGATTCCTCCAATACAGTTATTATACTAAAAAAATATGGGATAGAAAATTAATTTTTTCTATAAAAATTGCTTTTTTTCTATATATATTATATAATGTGTTGGCAGGTGATCAATATGTTAATAGAATTAGATGAATTATTTAGTCATACGAAAGATAAAATTAGCATTAAGAAAGATATTATTTTTGATCATACTTATTTAGAAAATACGGATATTTTATCTTTAAAGAATGTTCATTTTGATGGAGAAATATGTGAATCATCAGATACTTCAATTAATTTAAAAGGAATTCTTAATGGAACGATGGTTATTGAAGATTCTATTAGTTTGGATGATGTTGATTATGATTTTTCTTGTGAAATTGATGAAAATTTAGATGAATTTCTTAAAAATAATCAAAATACTATTGATATTCTTGAAATTTTATGGCAAAATATTGTTTTAGAGATCCCACTTAAATATACTAAAGTAGAAGATTTAAGTAAATATCAAGGGGATGGATGGAAAGTAATAAGTGAAGATGAAGTAAAAAAGGATAATCCTTTTAGTATCTTAACTGAAAATATAAAAAAGGAGTGATAACATGGCTGTACCATTTAGAAAAGTTTCAAAAACTAGAAAAAGAATGAGAAGAAGTCATAATGCTTTAGAAGTTGTAGGTACTACTACTTGTAAAGAATGTGGAGCAGTAATTAAACCTCACCGTGTATGTAGTGAGTGTGGAAGTTATAAAGGAAAAAAAGTTGTTGAAACTAAAGATGCTGAATAGTATCTTTTTTTCTTGAATTTATATCCCATTTTATTATAATATTAGGCTAGAAAGACAGGGGATATTATGGAGACAAAAGAAGCTTATGGTATTTTATTTAAACCAGAAATGATCGATGAAAAAAGAGTGATGTTAATACCTTATCATATTATAGATGGAATTGTATCAGAAAATGGTTTAATTGACAAATATGAAACATCTTATAGAAAAATTAGATTATCAGATAAAATCAGTGATTATGACACTATGTATGGCTTTGAAATATTAGATGAAGAACTTAGTGAGTATTATAGAGCCAGTGGATATCCAGAATCACACTATGATTATCCAGATATATGTGCTAAATCTTATTTAAATTTTGCTAAAAACTATATATTTTTATTAGAGAAAAGTAATTTTGTTGAAGATGCTATCTGTTATGCTATTAATATAAAAACTAAAGATGTAAAAGCTATTGATATTAGTACAAGTTTAGTTGCTCAATTATCTAATTCTAATCAAAAAACTCAAGAACAAAATAGAAATACAAATTTATCTGTTGGACATAGTTTTATAATGCAACCTTATTTAATAAATCCTAAAGTTTTATTAGATAAAGTTACAAAAAGAGTAGTAGGTCAACAAGAAGCTGCGTCACAATTAATTGGTACTGTATGTAAAAATTTAAAATATGGCAATTATGCTGGAATGAAATCTAATATTTTATTATATGGACCAAGTGGATGTGGAAAAACAGAATTAGTAAGAAGTTTAGCAAAGGAATTAAATATTCCTTTAGTAATAGAAGATATGACCTCTTATACAGCAAGTGGTTATGTGGGAGATTCTGTGAAAGCTATATTAAGAAGATTATTTGTAAATAGTGATAATAATATGGAAAAAGCGGAAAAAGGAATTATTGTATTAGATGAAATTGATAAATTAGCTAGTACTGATTCTAGAGAAAATGTAAATAAAACTGATGTTCAAGAGGAATTGTTAAAAATGATTGAAGGTGCTAAAATAAATATTAATGATAGTAATAGAACTAATCAACAATTAATTATGGATACTTCAAATATTACTTTTATTTTATGTGGAGCCTTTACTAAATTAAATGAACAAATGAAACCTCAAAGAGTATTAGGTTTTTCTACTGATAGCGAAGGAATGGATAAAAAAATAGAAGTAGATAATGATGCTTTTATTCAATATGGATTAATGACTGAATTAATTGGTAGAGTACCAGTAAAAATACCAATTAAGCCACTAGAAATTGAAGATTTAGAAGCTATACTATCACATTCATCAATTAGTAGTTTAAGAATTTATGAGACAGCTTTGTTAAAAGAAGATCGTGTTAAAGTAATTTATGCTAATAGACCTTTATTTGTAAAAGCTGTAGCTAAGAAAGCTCATGAGTTGGGAACAGGAGCCAGAGGACTAAAAACAATAGTAGATGAAACTTTTTTACCAGCTACTTCAGAAATTGGATCTTCTGTACCTAGTAAAAGACTTTTATTTGTTTCTAAAGAGACTATTGATGATCCGAAGATCTATACATTAAGAAAGGCTAAAAAGGGAAATTATGAATTACCAGAAAGAGTTAGAGAAAATAATAAATAAAATAGATACTTTAGAAGAAGTGCCAACATTATTGCTTCATAGTTGTTGTGCTCCTTGTTCTAGTTATGTTTTAGAATATTTGGCTAATCATTTTAAAATTACTATTTTTTACTATAATCCTAATATATCTCCTAAAGAAGAATTTGATAAGAGAATAGATGAACAAAAAAGATTAATCAATGAATTACCAGTGAAAAATAAAGTAGAGTTTATGGAAGGAATTTATGATAATCAAAAATATGAAAAAGCTATCCAAGGATTAGAACACGAAAAAGAAGGGGGAGCTCGTTGTCATATTTGTTATAGACTTCGTTTAGAAGAGACTGCTAAGTTAGCAAAAGAAAAAGGGTTTGACTATTTTACAACTACTTTATCGATAAGTCCTTATAAAAATGCTAAAGTATTAAATGAGATTGGTGAAGAATTAGCTAAAAATTATAATGTTAATTATTTATATGCTGACTTTAAAAAGAAGAATGGATACAAAAGAAGCATCGAATTATCTAGAATATATAATTTATATCGTCAAGATTATTGTGGATGTAAATATTCTAAAAAAGTAAAAATAGAAGAATAGTTTATTGTTGTTTTGAATGTAGATTTGTTCTACATTTTTTCTTTTTATATTTTCAATTAATCAATATTGTGTTATAATTCTCCTAGAATAGGGTTGATTAGTATGATAGGAAATATTATTAATATAGAAGATAATATAGTTACAGTGAAATTAGCGATCGATGTTACTACACAGACTAACTTAATTAATATTCATGTCGTATTTGAAGATGGAACTAAAAAAATTGTTGGAGAAATCGTAAATATTGATGTTAACAATGCTAAAATATCTATAGTAGGAGAGATTGCTGATAATATATTTTTACCTGGATTTACTAAGAAACCTTCTTTTAAGTCTAGTGTTAGAATTATTACTATGGAAGAACTTGCTCTTTTATTAGGAGACCAACAAATCACGGATAACGATCAAATATATTTAGGTAGATCTAGTGTTTATACAAATTATCGTATTAATGTAGGAGTTAATAATTTCTTTAGTAATCATTTTGCTATCTTAGGTAATACCGGATCTGGTAAAAGTTGTACTGTAGCAAGACTTATTCAAAATATTTTTACTAGTAATAATTATTTACCCGTAAATGCAAATATATTTATTTTTGATGCTTATGGAGAGTATACAAATGCCTTTTCCAGAATAAGTGAAATATCTCCAGTATTAAATTATAAAGTTTATACAACTAATTCATTATATCCTGATGGAGAATTATTAAGAATTCCTTTATGGCTATTAGGAATAGATGATATCGCTTTATTACTAGATGCTAGTGATCCTGCTCAATTATCAATTATTGAAAAAGCTCTTAAATTAGTTCCAATATTAAGAAATTCAAATATTACTGAAGATGATCCAGAAGTGATTAAATATCGTAATGATATTGTGGCAAGAGCTTTATTAGATATATTAAGAAGTGGAAAAGATTCTAGTAAAATAAGAGATCAAATCATTGCTATTTTAACAACTTATCAAACAAAAGATTTAAATTTAGAAAGTCAAATTACTCAACCAGGATATGTTAGAACTTTAAGACAGTGCTTATATATTGATAAAACTGGTAAAATGCAAGAAATGGAGTTGGTTGTTGACTTTATTTCAACTTTTATCGTAGAAGGATTAGAAATACCTGATCCTAAAGGAGATATTCCTTATACTTTGAAAGATTTAGAACTTGCTCTTGATTTTTCATTGATTTCCGAAGGAGTTTTAAAAAGTGATAAAGTATTTGATTATGCTAATGTTTTGAGTGTTAGATTACACACTTTAATTAATAGTGAATATGCAAATTTTTTTGAGTATCCTGATATGATTGATAGAAAGAGTTTTATTGCTAGACTATTAACAACTTCTGATGGAAAGAAAGCTCAAATTGTTAACTTTAATATCAATTATGTTAATGATCGTATGGCCAAAACACTTACTAAAATCATTTCTAAAATGTTATTTGATTTTGCTACTGAGTCACCTGAAAGAGGAAGCATTCCTTTCCACATTATTATTGAAGAAGCACATAGATATGTTCAAGCAGATAGAGATACTGATTTATTAGGATATAATATTTTTGATAGAATTACGAAAGAGGGTAGAAAGTATGGAGTATTGCTAGGACTAATTACCCAAAGACCTAGCGAACTTAGTGATACTAGTATTTCTCAGTGTTCTAACTTTATTATATTAAGAACTCTACATCCTAAAGATTTAGCATATATTAAAGAAATGGTTCCTAATGTAAGCGAAGAAATTATTGCACATTTAAAGACTTTACAACCTGGAAATGCCATTGCTTTTGGTTCTGCTTTTAAAGTCCCAGTTGATATCAAGATAGATAAACCTAATCCAGAACCATTAAGTAGTAATAGTAATATCACAAAATTATGGTATGGCGAAAAATAGTTCTTTAAAAATATAAAAAACTATGTTACAATGGTTTATATAAAAGTATGAGAATAAAAATATTGGAGGAATTATTATGGCTTTAGATAAATTTAAAAATTTCTTTTCAGGTGGGGATACAAGCGAAGTAGACGAAACATCTACAACTGAATATTACAGTGAACAACCTAGTGATGCTGGAAATAAAATGATGCTTTTAGAACCACGTGCTTATTCTGAAAGTCAACAAATTGCTGATTATCTAAAAAACAGAAGTGCAGTAGTTGTTAACTTAAAGAGAGTAACACCTGATCAAGCTAAAAGAATAGTAGATTTTTTGAGCGGAACTTTATATGCAATTGGAGGAGACCTACAAAAGTTAGGTGGAGGAATATTCCTTTGTACGCCAAATAATATTAATGTAGAGGGAAAAATTTCTGATGATAGCAATCCTACTAGTAAGGGTTCTAGAGGAAGAAAACAAGATAAAGAAGAAGACGACGAAGAATTTAATTGGTAGTAAGTTATCAGTAATGAGGTGATGACATGAACAAATTTAGTTATGAGGCTAATGGATATAGTCGTAGCGAAGTTAATAAGTTTATTGATGATGTTATTGCTAATACTGAGTCTATGATTAAAAGAGTCAAGTCTCAACAATTAGAAATTAATAATTTAAAAGAAGAACTTGTGAAATATAAGAGTATGGAAGATACTTTAAAAGGTTCTATGTATAAAGCTGAAGAAGCAAGTAATAATATTAAAAAGCAAGCTATGGATGAGTCTAAAATAATTGTGGAAGAGGCAAGACGTAATGCATCACGTATCGTAAATGATGCTCTATTAAGAGCAGAGAAGATAGAATTGAAAGCTGATACTTTAGAAAGAAATGTAAGGATATTTAAGAAAAAACTAAAGTTAGTTATTGAGCAACAATTAGCAGTAGTTGATGAAATAGAAATATTAGATATTGATGATGAATAAGGCATAAACAGTTATGTCTTTTTTATTTTTTGCCGAAAAAGATAGGTATAGGAGTATTTGTAATAAATTTGTTATTTGATAAAATAAAAATATAGGATAATTATACTCCGTCAGGTATTATTAAAATTTTATTGAAAAATTTTGGGGGAGAGGGGTATAATGAATATAGAATAAATGATATTGGAGTTGATACTATATATCGAAATAAAACTAAAGTAATCATAGTAATGATAATTATGATAGTATTTATGGCAGTAGGATATGCCTTATTATCAACAAACCTAAATATCAACGGTAGTACCGCAGTAACTTCTAATTGGCAAGTAGAGTTTAGTGATATAAGAACAGTAGAGCAAAGAGGAGGAGCAACAAATAAAGTAAATCCTACGGTAAGTAAAACAACAGCCAATTTTGAGGTAGATTTAGTGCAACCTGGGGATGAGATAACATATGAGATTGATATTACGAATTATGGAGATATCGAAGCAGAAGTAAAAGGAGCAACATATACTTCCACTGGAAGTGATGCTATTTATATAAGATTTGATGGAATAAGGAAAGGAACAAGGATAGCAAGTTGTGAGGGACAAAGCATCTGTCCTAAAGTAACAGTAACAGTAAAAGTAGGATATGATGCAAGTGTAACAAGTGATTCAGAAGAGAAGACTAAAGATATTAGTATCACGTTAGATATAGGACAATATGTATCAAGTAATCCAACGCCAGATGGAGAATTATTACCGGAATTAAAAGTACCTATATTAACAGAAAAAATATTAAATAATAATCAAGTACAAAGCGGTGCAAGTATAGATTTTAGTAAAACAAGTGAGGAAGATGGAACGAAGGGATTATATTATACAAGTACAAATACCGAAGACAATAAGACTGTATATTATTATCGAGGAGCAGTAGAAAATAATTATGTGCAGTTTGGAACATATAAACAAAAAACTTTCAAGGTATAGAAGTGATTATTCTAGTGCAACTGCTTCCTATCTTAAATATGATACGTTAGAAGAATGTGAATCTGCATACTATTCGAGATATGGTGAGGAAGAAACGAATTGTATGGAATACGTATATGCTGACGTAGGGGATCCAATGTATTGGAGAATTATAAGAATCAATGAAGATGAAAGTATTAGGTTAATATATCAAGGTACAATGGCAAATGCAATGTTAAATGCAACAACAATAGGAAGTAGTGATTTTAGTGTAGACTATTTTGGTAATGCCTATGTAGGATATATGTATGGAACACCAAATAGTAGTTCATAGGCAGAGGAACACGCTAATCTAAATAGTAGTATAATAAAAACATATTTAGACACATGGTATGAAAATAATTTGTTGAGTTATTCAAATTATCTATCTGATAGTGGTTTTTGTGGAGATCGAAGTTTATATAGTGATGGGTACGGATATGGGATGGATATGCAATATTATGGAATATATAATAGAATTGCAAATGAATATCAACCTCAATTTAGTTGTCCGCAAAATAATGATTTATATACAACATCTAGTAGTACAAAAGGAAATAAAGCATTAGATTATCCAATAGGCTTAATAACAGCTGATGAAGTAGCGTATGCTGGTGGAGTATTTAATAAGAGTAATAATAGTTACTATTTATATACAGGTGTTAAATATTACACTATAAGTCCCATTCAGTTTGATGGTTTTGATGCTAATGTTCATGGTGTGAAGATAGACGGAAGTTTAGGTTGGACTTTTGTTAGTAGCATTAATTATTCGGAAGTAAGTAGTGTTAGACCGGTCATTAATCTAAAATCTAATGTAGAGATAACTTCTGGCGACGGAACTATTTCTAATCCATATGTCATTAAAACAAACTAAAATAAAAAACTAGATAATTTTTTATCTAGTTTTTATGCTGTAATATTAAAATCTTTAAATAAAGTTCTTTTTTCTTTAGCAGAAACTCTAACTCTAGTTCCATCCGCTAATCTTATCACTTGTAAATTTAATTTTTGTTTACGATTATGAGTATTTAAAGCATGAGATCTATCTCTAGCTTTACAATTTGGTTTTCTATTTGATACATTAATTGCCATAAATTCTCCTCCTTCAGTTAATAATACTTGCTTAATAACTTTATCATATTCTCGAAGAATAGTCAAATAATATTTTTAAAAAAACTAATTTGTGGTAGAATAAAATTAAAGAAAGGGATGATTACATGTTTACAAGATTATACATTAAAACAAATTATTCCCTGTTATCTAGTTTAATTTCTATTGATAAGTTAATAGAAGAATGTGTTAATAAGAAAATAAAAAGTATTGCTATCTGTGATGATGATATGACTGGAGTAATGCATTTTTATAAAGCATGTAAAAAAAATAACATAAAACCAATTGTTGGGTTAGATTTAAAATATAATAATCATCACATTTTATTATATGCTAAAAATTATGATGGATATAAAAGCTTAATTAAGTTATCTACTATTAGTAGTGAAAGAAGTATTACTAATAGTGATTTAGGAAAATACAATAATGAAGTAATAGCAATATTACCATATGATTCTATAGACTTATATAGTGAGGTAAAAGATATATATAGTGATCTTTATTTGGGATATAGTAATAAAAAAGAAGAACAAGATGTAAAGAAAATAAATAATAATATTGTTTTTATTAATAAGACTCTATATTTAAATAAAGATGACTCTAAATATTTAAAATATCTTTATATGATTAGAGATAATAAGACTATTAGTGATGACATTGATTTTATTGATAATTATAATTATTTCTTATTTGATGAAGTAATAAATTTAAGTGATTCAGAAGGTCTTAATAATTCTAATATTATTAGTGATAAGTGTAATTTAGAATTCCCTAAACCTGATAATTTGTTACCTATTTATAAAACGGATAATAATGATAGTGATGAATATTTAAAAAATCTTAGTATAAAAGGATTAAATAAAAGGCTGGATAATCATATTCCGGATTCTTATAAAAGCCGTTTATTATATGAACTTGATGTTATTAAAAATATGGGGTTTTCTAATTATTTTTTAGTTGTTTATGATTTTATTCGTTATGCTAAAAAAGAAAATATTTTAGTAGGACCTGGTCGTGGTAGCGCGGGTGGTTCTCTTGTTGCTTATTCTTTAGGAATAACAGATATTGATCCTATGAAATATGATTTGTTATTTGAACGATTCTTAAATCCAGAACGTGTTACTATGCCAGATATTGATACTGATTTTCCAGATATTTATCGTGATCAAGTAATTGATTATGTAAAAGATAAATATGGAATTAAGAATGTTGCTGGAATTATTACTTTTGGTACTATGGCTGCTCGTCTAGCCATTCGTGATGTAGCTAGAGTCTTAAACATCAAAGGTAGCGAAATAGATCTTTTATGTAAACATATTCCAGTGGTTACCAAATTAAAGTTAAAGGATTTTTATAAACGTGATGAAGAGTTTAGAAATATTATTGATAGTGATGAAAAGCTACAGAAATTATATGAAATTGCTTTAGTGATTGAAGGATTTCCAAGACACACTTCCATGCATGCGGCTGGTATTATTATGAGTCGAGTAGAATTAGATGAAGTCATTCCTCTAGTGAAAAATAGTGATGATCTTTATTTATCTGGTTACTCAATGGAGTATTTAGAAGAACTTGGGTTATTAAAAATGGATTTTTTAGGACTTAAGAATCTTACTACTATTATGAACATTATCAATGATATTGAAAAAAATGAACATATAAAAATTGATTTTGCTAAGATTCCTTTAGATGATAAAGAAGCATTAAATATATTTACTACTGCAGATACTTCAGGTATATTTCAATTTGAGTCAAGTGGAATGCGTAATTTTTTAAAAAATTTAAAACCTAATAGTTTCGAAGATATATTTGCAGCCATTGCATTATTTAGACCGGGTCCAGCTGTTAATATTGATTCTTATATAAGAAGAAAACATGGACAAGAGAAAATAGATTATATCGATCCAAGTTTAGAGAGTATCCTAAAACCTACTTATGGAATCATTATTTATCAAGAACAAATCATGCAAATAGCAAGTGTTATGGCAGGATTTTCGTTAGGGGAAGCCGATATATTAAGACGTGCTATGAGTAAAAAGAAAATGGAGGTGTTAAAAAATGAAGAAGATCGCTTTATTACAGGTGCTATTAATAGGGGATATAGTAGAGAAATAGCTAAAAAAGTATTTGATTTAATATTAAATTTTGCTAACTATGGATTTAATAGAGCACACTCTGTGGCATATTCTCTCATTGCTTATAAGATGGCTTATTTAAAAGCAAGGTATCCTAAATATTTCTTTAGTAATTTATTAACTTCTGTAATAGGAAGTGAGACTAAGACTAAAGAATATATTAATGAAGTAAGAAATAGGGAAATTAAAATATTGTTACCAGATATAAATGAGAGTATGGGATATTATAAAGTAGAGAGTGAAGGGATAAGATACCCTTTATCAAATATAAAAAATATAGGAATTGTTACTTGTCGTGATATCATTTCTAATCGTAAAGATAAATTTACTGATATATTTGATTGTATTTCTAAAATAGTAACTAGAAATGTTAATGAAAAAACAATAGAAACTCTTATTTTAGCATCATGTTTTGATTCCTTTGGATATAATAAGAAAACACTTTTACATAATTTAGATAATTTGCTTAATTATGCTAGTCTTACTAAAGATCTTGATCCTTCTTTAGTAATTAAACCAGAAATAGAAGAAGTTAGTGAATTTACTAAGGAAGTATTAATGGCGAATGAAAAAAAATTATTTGGTTTTTATTTAAGTGAATATCCTACAACTATTTATAAGGAAAAATTTGAAACTATTGATTTAAGTGATGTAGGAAAATACTTTAATAAAACTATTGATATGTTGGCTCTTGTTGATAAAATTAAAGTGATAGAGACTAAAAATCACGAGAAAATGGCATTTATTTATGGGAGTGATGAATCCACCACTATGGATTTTACTATGTTTCCTGATGTTTATAGTAAATATATGGATTTAGAACGGGGAGATGTTGTATTAATAAGAGGTCGAGTAGAGAAAAGATTAAATCAATATCAAGTTATAGTTTTAAAATTGCGCAAATTATCATAATATTGTTTTATTTAGAATATAGAAATATATTCTTTTTTTCTAATAAAATATTTGTTTATCTTTTTACTCGTGATATAATGATATTGGATCATATGGAGTGATAAGAATGGCAAAAAAGAAAAAAAGAAAAGAAGAAAAAAGTAAAAAGTTTCCATATATGGTTGAACTTTATGGAATTATTTTAATATTATTATCAATATTAGGAATAGGAATGAATAAACCCTTAGGACTAGTAGGTAAACTCGCTCGCGCTTTTGCTGTATTTTTAGTAGGATCGTGGGATTTGGTGCTTTTGGTCGCTTGTTTTTTAATTGGAGGATATTTATTAATAAAAAGAGAGTGGCCTAAATTGTTATCAACTAGAATGATAGGCATTTATATATTAGTAATGGGAATTTTGGTGTTTTCTCATTTAAGTTATGTTAATTTAAATAATGGAGAGTCTATTGTTATATTTAAAGAGACATTAAATAATCTTATGAATAATTTTGACTTTATTATGCACGATATTAGTTTTTCGCCAAGTGGTGGAGGATTGATTGGTTGTACTTTGTCAGTAATATTTGATAAATTATTTGATTATTCTGGTACTAAAATAGTAGCAATTGTGTTAATGGTTGCTGGAGGATGTTTATTTACCGGTATATCGATCGTTGATCTCATTAAAAATAGTATTCAAAAAGGTAAAAATATTTTACCTAAGAAAAAGAGCCATGTGGAAGATGAGGAAGAAGAGATGGAGCCTGCTGTAATTATCAATGATAATACTTCTAATAAAATGATAGTATCTAGTATTGATGAATTAACACATGCCAAAGAAGAAGCTCCTAAAGAAGAAACAAACAATAATGTTTCTTCTGGGGAAGTAGTATCTAATTCTAATTATAAATTACCCAGTTTATCTATATTAGCACCACCTAAGAAAGTAAAAAACAACAATAATCAAGCAACAATTGAAAATAATATTGTTATATTAGAGAAGGTGTTAAAAGATTTTGGTATTATTGGTAAAGTAGTAGAAGTAAATAGTGGACCTAGTGTTACGCAATATGAAATGGAAATACAAAGTGGTACTAAATTAAGCAGATTACTTAGTATTAATCGTGAAATTTCTTTAGCATTAGCTAAGAAGGATGTTCGTATTCAAGCTCCAATTCCTGGTAAAAGTACAGTAGGAATAGAAATTGCCAATGATACAACATCTCCTGTTTCGTTAAGAGAAATACTAGAGACAGTTCCCAGTAATAAAGCTAATAGTAAATTATTAGTAGCGCTTGGTAAAAATATTATGGGAAATAGTATTTATTGTGAGATAGATAAAACACCACACTTATTAGTAGCAGGTGCTACTGGTAGTGGTAAATCAGTATGTATTAATTGTATGATAGCTTCTATTTTAATGCGTACAAAACCTGATGAAGTGAAACTTATGATGGTTGACCCTAAAAAGGTTGAACTTAGTATGTACAATGGTATTCCTCATTTGATGATGCCAGTAGTAACAGATCCTAAAAAGGCTAGTGTAGCTTTGCAAAAAATAGTAAGTGAAATGGAATCTCGCTATGATTTGTTTAGTGATAAAAATGTTAAAAATATTGCCACTTATAATGAATGGGTGGAAAAGCAAAATGCTAATTTACCGGAAGATGCTAAAATAAAGAAAATGCCATATATTGTAGTTATTGTCGATGAGTTAGCTGATTTGATGTTGGTAGCTAGTAAGGAAGTAGAAGACTCTATTATGCGTATTACACAAATGGCAAGAGCAGCAGGAATTCATTTGATTATAGCTACGCAAAGACCATCAACGGATGTTATTACTGGTGTTGTTAAAGCAAATATTCCATCACGTATATCATTTGCAGTATCATCTAGTATTGATTCACGTACTATTTTGGATATGATGGGTGCGGAAAAGTTATTAGGAAAAGGAGATATGTTATTTTTACCGATGGGTGAAAATGCTCCTCAACGTGTGCAAGGAGCTTATGTATCTGATGAAGAGTTACAACGTTTAGTAGATTATACTGTATCACAACAAAAAGCTCAGTATGATGAGAGATTTATGAATTTGTCTAGTGCTAAAGAACAAGGTAATGCTGGTGGAGAAGTTACTACAGTAGAAGAAGAGTATGATGATCCTCTTTATAATGATATTGTTGAATTTGTAGTAACTAGTGGTAAAGCCAGTGCTTCATTGTTGCAAAGAAGATTTAAACTTGGATATAATAGAGCAGCAAGAATTATTGACTTATTAGAGGAACGTGGAATTATTGGTCCACAAAATGGTTCTAAACCTAGAGAAGTACTAGTAAAAATAGAAAAAGAAGACGAAGAAGAATAAAACTACCTTTTGGTAGTTTTTTGTTTTAATAATTTTTTACAGTGTTCATTTAAATTGCTATATCCATCTTCGAAGAAAGTTACATCAATTTGTTCTAGATCATGTTGAATGTGCTCTCCTTCTAGCGTTGGAATTGTTAACAAATGATGGATGGCTTTCTGGGGGTCATGTTTGTAAATTTTGTATAGATCTAGTGCAGTTAAATAAGAAATGGCATAATTAATATCATTTTCAAAGTCATTATGAAGAAATCCGTTAAAATTTTGAGCATTAATAGGAGTATTAATATTATATCTTTTTAAATGGTTACTTAATTTAGGAAAGTTGACTTGTCCTTTTGAATCAGATAAATTAATACCAGAGACTGTAATAAAAGTATCGTTAATAATCGATAAAATAGTTTGTAAATCCAGGGTGGTAAAATCAGTTAATTCAGTTTTATTAAATCCTTCTTTTTTTAATAATTCACTAAATAGTAAATTCGTAAAGTAACCTTCTGTTTCTATATAAGCGGTTTTACTAGAAAAAGCAAACATGGGTTCTTCAAATTTTCTTATAATCATATGAGTTATTTCATGGGCTAAAGTAATAATATCTTGTATAGAGTTATGTCTTGCCACTAATCCATAAGGAATATGATCTTTAGTATCAATATAAGTTAATCCCAAATCGTCAGTGATTAATTTTTTATGATGCCTAATATGTAATAATTGGTTATTAGGATTAGTGATTTTATCAAATTCTTCTTGAAAATATTGATTAGGTATTTGCCTAAATAATTTTTTTGTTACCTCGATTAATTCTTCATCATTTAACGGATAGATTTCAAATTGAGGCTCTATAAATTTTACAGAGTAGTTTTTAGATATTTCTATTGCTTTTAAAATAACATTTAATTTTTCTTTTCCTATTTTATTTATTGTTTCTTGTTTAAATTCTTCTATAGAAATAGCTTCTAATTCCACCTCATCATCAAAATCAACTTCATTTAAATTAATTTTGATATCATACTATATAATTCTAATAATTCTTCATATAAATTGACAATTTTTTCCAATTCTTGTTTTTTAGATCGTAATAAATCTATGTCCCATCTGAATTTTTTCATATAAATCCCCCTGTAATTAGTTATTCTAACGATCTTTAGGTTAAAAGTCAATTTGAAAAAATAACCAATTATGATATAATGATTTTAGAAAGGATGTGGGGGAATGGCTACTGCACATATTACATCAGATATTAGTGACATAGCAAAAATAGTTATTATGCCAGGAGATCCGCTAAGGGCAAAATATATTGCAGATAATTTCTTAACTAATGTAAAACTTGTAAATAGTGTTAGAAATATGTTAGCATATACGGGGTATTATAAAGATAAATTAGTTACTATTTTTCCATCAGGTATGGGAATGGCTAGTATTGGTATTTATGCATACGAATTGTATAAATTTTATGATGTTGATACCATTATAAGAGTAGGTAGTTGTGGATCTTATAAGGAAGATTTAAACTTATTTGATATCATTTTAGTAGACAAGTCATATAGTGATTCTAATTTTGCTAAAATTTATTGTGGAATGGATACAAATGTGTCTACAGGTAGTGATGAAATAAATGAAAAAATAAAAAAAATAGCAAATGATATAAATAAAAAAGTTCATATTGGAAATATATATTGTAGCGAATGTTTTTATTCATTGTTAGATACAGAATCTAATCTAATTAAAGATAAAGATTGCTTGGGAGTAGAAATGGAATCGTATGCGTTATTCCATATTGCTAATAGTTTAAATAAAAAAGCTAGTACGGTTCTTACTGTATCTAATTCATTTGTAACAGGATGTGAGACTACAGCCAAAGAGCGAGAACAAGGATTTAATGATATGATTTTATTAGTATTAGAGTCGATTATTTAAATAAAATAGCTAGGGTTGAGTATAATAATAAGGCGAGGTGAATTATGCAATACAGAAAAGTTGAGTTAGGATCATATAATTTACATATGATTAAAACCGATAGGTTTAAGACTGTTAATGTCCAAATAATATTAAGTGATAAGATAAAAAAAGAAGATATAACTAAAAGAAATTTTTTATCTGATATTCTTACATATTCTTGTAACAAATATAAGACGAAAAGAGATCTGTCTATAGCGTCGCAGGATTTATATGCGGCCAGTGTCTACTCAACTAGCTATCGTTTGGGTAATTACTATAATACTGATATTAATTTATATTTTTTAAATGAGAAATATAGTGAAAAAGGTATGACTGAAAAAAGTATGGCTTTTTTTAAAGAAATTATTTTTAATCCTAATGTCAAAGATAACAAGTTTGATAGTAATTCTTTTAATATAATTAAAAATAATATGAAAATCCAAATTGAAAGTGTAAAAGAAGATACTAGAAAATATAGTATGATTAGGATGTTAGAAAATATGGATAAAACAATGCCATACAGTTATCATGGATTTGGATATTTAGAAGATTTAGAGAAAATAACAGAAGAAAACTTATATGAATATTATAAGGAATTGATTAGAAGTAGTAATGTTGAGATTTTTGTTATCGGTGATATTGATTTTAGTCAAATGGAAAAAATTGTAAGAGAACAATTTAAATTTAATGTTTATAAGAAGAAAAAAGAAAATCCAACTATTATTCATAGTAAAGTAAGATCCATTGCTAAAAAAGTAGTAGAAGAAGATGATATTAATCAATCAAAATTAACTATTGGATGTAAGTTAAAAGATTTAACAGAATTTGAAAGAAACTATGTTTTAACTATTTATAATATTATTTTAGGTGGTGGAAGTGAATCATTATTATTTAAAAATGTAAGGGAAAAGCATTCTTTGTGTTATTACATTTCATCATCGTCGAATAAAGTGGATAATTTATTAATAATATCCTCTGGTATTGCTAAGAATAATTTCAAAAAAGTTCTTAGTTTAATAAAAAAAGAAATGAAAAATATTGAGCAGGGCAATTTTAGTGAAGAAGCAATTTTGCAAGCTAAAATTAGGTATAATAGTATATTAGATGAAATATATGATTATCCTAATCAAATCATTTCTGCTTATTATGCTTCTATAATATTAGGTGTTGATTTTCCTGAAGTACGTAAGAAAAAAATTATGGAAGTAACGAAAGATGATATTATAAAATTAAGCAAAAAAGTTAAAATGGATACTATATATTTACTAGGAGGAATAGACAAGGATGAATAAATTAGAATTAATTGGGACAGATACTGATGTATATTATGAACAACTTCCTTCTGGTTTAGATGTATATTTAATTCCCTACAAAAATAAAAATAATTACTTTATGAGTTATTTTACTAAATTTGGATCTATTAATTTGGAATTTGTACCTAATGGCGAAAAAAAATTTGTAAAGGTCCATGAAGGAATTGCTCATTTTTTGGAACACAAGATGTTTGAACAAGAAAATGGAGAAGCTCCATTTGAATTTTTTGCTAAAAGTGGGACAGGTTGTAATGCTTCTACTGGTTTTAAAGCTACTAGATATATTGTTTATGGAACTAATAATTTAGAAGAAAATATGGAGTACTTGTTAAAATATATTAATACTCCTTATTTCACAGATGAAAATGTGGAAAAAGAAAAGGGGATTATTGCTGAAGAAATTAAAATGTATGATGATAATCCAGAATGGGTATTAACTGAGGAAGTACAAAAAGCGGTTTTTAAAAATCATCCAATTAGAAATGATATTGCTGGATATGTTGATACTATAGAAAAAATTACGAAAGAAGAATTATATAAGTGTTACAATACTTTTTATCAACCAAGTAATATGGGACTAGTGATCGGTGGTAATTTTGATCCAGAAAAAATGATAGAAATTATTAAAAATAATGAATATATAAAAGAAAAAGAAAGAGCTCCTTTGCCTAAATTAAAGGAAGTAGTCGAACCACTTAAAGTGAATAAAAATTTAGTGGAAATCCCTTTTCATAACGTTATTAATCCTAAAGCAGGATATGCGATTAAATTACCAGTCAAGGGAATGAGTAATGATAGATTATATGAATATAATATTTATATTGGAATGATTTTAAATATTTTATTTGGTTCTTCTTCTAAATTTAGAGAAGATATGATGAGAGATAATCTTCTTAACTCTTTAATTCTAGAGCGAACTATCGTTGATGATTATCTAGTTATTACTTTTTGGATAGAAAGCAATGATCCTAAAATGTTAATAAAAAATATTAAGGATCAATTTGATAATTGTGAAATTACTGAAGAAGAAATGGAACGTTGTAAAAAAGTATGGATATCTTCTGAAGTGATTATGACTGATAATGTAGAAATAACAGTTGATAATTTAATTAATGATATTATTGAATATGGACATATAATTCCTGATAAAATATCTATGATAAGGAATATGAATTTGAAAGAATTAAATAAAGTGAGAAAGAAATTTAATTTTGAAAATAGTGCTACAGTGATATTATTACCTGAAGAAAATAATGAAGTTACTATCTAGTAACTTTTTTTATTGTTTAAATTACCCTTTGTTACTATAATACTAAATATAATAATGTAAGATTTATAAGCAGAATTTATATATTCAAAATAAAGATAATAGCAAGATAATGAGTATTTATTTAACTTTTAAAACGATCTTTATTTATTAAGAAAAATAGTATATAATAATATGACGAAGGAGAATGAATATGGATGAATCACTAGATAGAAAAAACTTAATCGTTATGAAACTACTTCATTATTTTATTACTGAAAAAAACTATAATCCGATTATTTTACAGGGAGCTGAAGATGAAATTTGGTTAGAAAATCTAGAGAATGATTATAAAATTATAAGAATTGTATCTAATCATATTCATAATGAAGAACAATTGGATTTTGATTTATATAAAGCAAGACACGTTATAAAGAAGATTAAAAAGAAAACTTTTTCTTTAAAGATGAATGCTCTTAGTATATTTACTGATTTAGGAGATAACGTAGATTTAAAAGAGACAGGGGATATTGATTGTATTTATCTATATGATGAAAAAGATATTAATAAATATGATTTTTTATATCAATATTTTCCTGATATCAATAAGAAATTAAAATTTTCTGAAGAAGGATTACAATTATTTATTAAAATTACTAATGATATAAATCATAAAAATAAAGCGGATGCTCAGAGAGTAGAGGAAGTATTTAAACCTAAAAAGAATATTGTTACTATTATTTTAGTTACTATTAATGTTTTGATTTTTATATTAATGACGTTATTTGGTCAATATGATAATATTATTAATAAATATGCGGTTTATGGACCTTTTATTGTAGACTATCATGAGTATTATCGATTAATAACAGGAACATTTTTACATGCTAATATTTTCCATTTGATGTTTAATTGTTATGCATTATACATCATAGGGACACAAATAGAAAATTTTATGGGTAAATGGAAATATTTAGCGATTTACTTTATTAGTGCATTAACAGGAAGTTTGTTATCCATTATTTTAAATGATACAGCTAGTGTTGGAGCTAGTGGAGCTATTTTTGGATTAATGGGTTCACTTTTGTATTTTGGATATCATTATCGAGTTTACTTGGGAAGCGTTTTAAAAAGCCAAATAATTCCTCTTATTGTAATTAATTTATTAATAGGATTTGTTTCGGGTGGAAGTATTGATAATTTTGCTCATGTAGGTGGATTGATTGGTGGATGCTTAGCAACCGTTGCTGTAGGAGTAAAATATAAAAGTACTAAGTTTGAAATGATTAATGGATGGATTGTATTGTTGTTGTTAATATGTTTCTTGTTTTTTATGGCATTTAAATATATTGGTTGATTAGTTTTTTAATTAATGTTAGAATATAGTTATAAAAGATAAATAGAGGTGATTTTATGGAAAGTAGTACAACTCATTTATATTCCATTGAAGAGTTTGAGGAAAAATTAGTAAGTGATACAATTAAAGATGTATATCTTGCTTTGGAAGAACGTGGATACAATCCTATTAATCAGTTAGTTGGATATATAATGAGTGGGGATCCTGGGTATATTTCTTCCCATAAGGAAGCTAGAAATAAAATTACAAAGATCGATCGTAGTAAAATATTAGAAGTTTTATTAAGAGATTATATTAAGAAAATATAATGCGATATTTAGGTCTTGATCTTGGTAGTAAAACATTAGGAGTAGCTATTTCAGATCCTACAGGATTAATAGCATCTAGTTATACTATTATAAGACATAATGAAGAATATGATCGATTAGTAAAAGAAGTACTAGATATTGTTTTAGATAAAGGAATAGATGAAATTGTTTTAGGACTTCCTAAGAACATGAATAATACTATAGGTCCTAAAGGAGAATTATCAATTAAATTTAAAGAAGATTTAGAACATGCAACAAATAAACCTGTTCATTTAGTTGATGAACGTCTTACTACGAAACAAGCAAATGATTTATTGATTAGTAATGATACTAGTAGAAAAAAAAGAAAAAAAGTAATAGATAGCATGGCTGCAACAATTATATTACAGTCGTATTTAGATAAGAAGGAGAGAGATTAATGGATAATAATAACAATACATTTAAAGTAATTAATGACGAAGGTCAAGAAATAGTTTGTGATATTTTATTTACTTTCGATTCGGAAGAAACAAAAAAAAGTTATATTGTTTATACAGATAATAGTAGAGATGTTGAAGGGAATGTTCAAGTATTTGCATCTATCTATGATCCTAAACAAGAAAATCCTAGATTAGAGCCAATTGAAACGGAACAAGAATGGAAAATAATTGAAACTATTCTAAATACTCTACAAGACGAAATCAAGAAAAAAACTAGTCAGGAAAGTGGAGATAACGAGCAGTAATGCTCGTTATTTGTTCGGGGTAGTAGTGTATGAAGATATTTAGAAATGTAGCTTTGGTTTTATTAATAATATTATCTATATTTATTATTGCAATAGGAGTATATTTTAATATTAATATTTCTCCTATGGATAAAGATTCTAATGAATTAATTATGGTAGTAATTCCTAGTGGAACTTCTACGAAAGGTATAGGAGATATTTTAGAGAAAGAAGGATTAATTCGTAATGCCCACTTCTTTAGTGTTTACGCTAAAATATATAAAATAAACGATTTAAAAGCATCTACTTATGAATTAAGTCCTAGTATGGATTTAGAGACCATCATAAAAGTGTTACAAGAAGGTAATAGTTATAATCCTGATGCTTTGAGTATTACGTTTCAAGAAGGAATCAATATGCGTAAAGTAGCAAAAATAATAGCAGATAAAACTAATAATAGTGAAGAAGATGTTTTTAATAAATTAAACGATCAAGACTATTTAGATAAATTAATTGCTACTTATTGGTTTTTAAGTGAAGATATTAAAAATAAGGATATTTATTATTCATTAGAAGGATATTTATATCCAGAAACTTATTTTTTAGAAAATAAAGATGCAAGTGTTGAAGATATTTTTAAATTAATGCTAGATCAAACTGATAAAGTGCTAACACCACTTAGAAGTAAAATTGAAGAGGAAAATATTACTGTTCACGAATTGTTAACATTAGCTTCTATTGTGGAATTAGAAGGAGTGACAACTGAAGATAGACAAAATATAGCTAGTGTTTTCTATAATAGATTAGATAGTAATATGAGTCTTGGTAGTGATGTTACTACTTATTACGCATTTAAAGTAGAAATGAATGAACGTGATTTAAGAACAGATGAGATTAATACTTATAATCCTTATAATACAAGAGGGCCACAAATGGAAGGAAAGATTCCAGTAGGACCTGTATCTAATCCATCTATCGATAGTATTGAAGCAGTATTAAATCATAAAGATACTGATTATTTATATTTTGTGGCCGATAAGAATAGAAAGGTGCATTTTACTAAAACTTATGCTGAGCATGAAGCTAAGATACAAGAGTTGAAAGATGAAGGAGCATGGTTAGAATGGTAGAAAATATTCACTCGGATATTAAAGAAATTAAGGAATATGCTAAAGAACATAATGTGCCAATTATGTTGGATGATGGAATAAATTTTTTAACAACTTTTATTATTAAACATCAAATAAGTAATGTTTTAGAAATTGGTACTGCTATTGGTTATTCAGCAATTATGATGGCATTAGCTAGTCCAAATGTAAAAATAACTTCGATAGAGCGTGATCGTGAAAGATATTTAGAAGCTTTAAAAAATGTTAAGAAGTTTAACTTGGAAGATCGTATTACTTTAATTTATAATGATGCAACAGAAGTTAAATTTAAAGACCAATTTGATTTAATATTTATTGATGCTGCAAAAGGGAAAAATATGGCTTTCTTTAA
>CALVYX010000081.1 GCA_944372315.1 uncultured Bacilli bacterium | reverse complement strand
AATTTTGTATCTGGTGAAAAAATATCATGTATATCTTTTCTTGTATATCTTTCGTACCTAACTAATTTTTTCATTTATTACTCCTATACTATTTTATATACTTACCTTACCATAAATCTTATTAAATTCTTTTTTTACAATAATAGCATTCTTACAAAACCATTCAAAGGCTTCTTTCCATTTATCTCTATCTATAACATCAAACTTCTTAACAGCTTTTATTCTTGAAGCTTTTCTATTATCTAACCTTTGCCATTTATATTTTAATTTGGTATTTTCTTCTATAACGTCTTTATTTTCATAAAATAAATCATATATTTCTTTATTATTATCAATATAGACTTCTATACCTATTTCATTTCTTTGCGTAGCACATGTCAAAGATATATGATATTCAGAACTCCCCATTGGTAAATCGTACCAATGTTGAGGTAGAGCTTTTCTTTTATTAAATTCTTTTGAATACTCTTCATTATTAGCTCCATATTCTGAAAAAGCTTGCCAAAATTCTCCTTGAAGCTTAGCAGCTTTTCCTAAAGAATTATTCACTTTTTGTGTTTTTCCCCAATCATTTGGTCTAGATACAACATTAAATTTTGGTGCTGGTTCTGAATCACCTATTTTCCATAATTCTATTTCTAATAAAAAGAAACCTACGTCTTCATCTGTATGTGCATTTAGCCATTCAATAGCTTGTCTATGTTCATCTCTTGCCCTTTTTACAATCCATATTATTGTTTTAGCATCTTTTCCAGAAGCATATGTAATTATTTTTCCTAAATGATCATGATTTGATTCTTCTAATTGATTTTCAATTACCACATTTCTATCTGTTCCATCTTCTTTTCCATAAATATCCACATTAAATTTTCCAACAGCAGATTCTCTCTCTTCAAGAATTATGTCCACTCCAATAATATTACTTAATTCTTTTAAATTTTCTTCTTTACTTAACCACACAGAAAAATCATATTCTTCATTAGGCCACACCTCTCTTAAATTAACCTTTTCAAGTTTTCCTAATCCATTCATAAAATTTTCACACTCCAAACTATCACATTTTTAAAGTATAATTATATTACTCTTTATATCATAAAATTTACTTTATCTCAATAATTCGACATTTTTTATGGAAAAATTTTATTACATTCAACAAAAATTATAGTAATATCATATTTTTTACATAAAAAACTTTCATATAATAATATTTTAATATTACTACAATAAAATTCTATTTTTGACCATATCATCTAAAACTAACTCTGAAAAGATATTTGGTTATGAATACTTTGATAAAAACTTTGCACCTAAAGTTTTTATAGATGAAGTTAGTAGTTTATTAAAATAATTATTTAAACTCCATTCTCTAAAATTTCTTTTATTAATTCTACTTTCCAAACATATCCCAAATCACTAGTCTCATTTACTCTGCCGCTATATATTCCAATTAAATAATAATCTTCTTGCAAAGAATTTACTGGACTTTTAAAGAGAACTGGTGAACCACTTTGTCCAGCCCTTGTTTTAGAATCAATTAAAAAGGTAGGAGCTTCATAATTATATACTTCACTAATTTTCTTTTCTAAATCTTTTCTTTTTTGTAGATCTATTTCTATTGCAATCTTATTTTGCAATTTATGTATTTCATCATAATAACTAATTGGTATTGTCAAATTTTCTTCATATTCACTAGCTATAGTTGCTCCAGACCATATTGGCAAATATCTCTTTATCGTTGTACTATATCCATACGGATATCCTACTACATAAGCTTCATCTGTTACTTTAGGCATAAAAGGAATATTATCTATATTATCATATAATGGAATATCAACAAAATTACAGTTTCTTGCACATTTTAGTACACTCATAGAGTATTCATAATCATCAGTTACATCTATTGCTACTACATCTATTTTATTTCTGTATTCTGGATGTTCTAACCATATTCTATCATCTTCTAGTATTAAATCTTCTTTATATAATTTTATTCTAAATGGATTACTCCAAAATTTATTGCCTTTATCACTTAATTCAATTTCATAAGGAAACTCAACTACCAAATAATTAGGTAAAGCATTATAATTTTTATCTAATGGTTCATTAGTGTATAAATCTCTTCCTGTAACTACATGTCTATTTGTTACTAAATATACTCTTTTGTTAAACTTTACCAAAAAACCAGTAGCAGTAGATAGAATTACTCCATCAAATGTAAAATCATTATTAATAAAGCAACTTTTTATGTATAGTGATTTATTAGAGTTAATATTCATATTTTACCTCTCAATTTAACCATTTCAATTATTAGATTTAAATAATTCTTCCATTATTCTATTTTCTATATCTTTAATGTTATAAATATGTTCCATTGTATTAAAAGTTTCTTCTAAGTTTCTTCTAGCACTTTTCCACGCAGTTCCATCAGTGAACCATACAAATTTTATACCACTTGTTTCTTTTGCTTCTTGAGATAGCATCTTATAACTCCTAGCAGTCTCATTTAATCTAGAACCACCGCCTGTTCCACCAGCCCATTTTACAAACGGCTTAATTTTTTGTTGCATCATTTCACCTCTTAAGTTATGTTGTAATTCTACCATAAATCAATTAATTTTACAACACAATTTATATAAGCATAAAAATAAAAGGACTTTATAATAAAGTCCTTTGTATCATTCTTTAATAACATGTTCTTTTAAACAATCCTGACTTTTTAAATGTATATTTTAATAGATATAATATTTTTTCGCTATCTTCTTTATAATTTAAATATATTTTTTCTTTTAACAAATTTTCTATAGTTGTATTTTCAATATTTTTATAAAATTGTTTTAATAATTCTTTATAATCATTTGTCATCTCATAAATATCATCAAACACTTTTATTTCATATTTAAAATCATCATCAAGCTGTCTGATTACATTTAAATAATCTTCGCTATTAACCACTTCTCCTTTTAATTCGTTATTTACGCACCAAATTTCTATCTTTTTGCTATATTGACTATACTTTTCTATTAAGTCTATAAATTCATCTAGAGTTAATACTAATTTACATTCTATTATTCTATTTATTTTTTCATTTATATTTTCTACATAATCGGGTATTTTATTATTATCTAATTTCAAATGATATTGTATTGAATCAAATAGTTCATTAAGTATATTACCTACTATCTTTTCCCATATTATACCTCTTGTAGCTCTTATATTTCTATAATCATCAAATATGTTATAAAAATCTCCATAGTATTTTTCTGTGAGCCCCATAATAAAACTAAATGCAAAATTTTGAAATAAAGTTGATTTTAAATCTATTAATTCTTTGTCTATAATCTTTATCAGTGTATCTATAGCTACTTCATTTTGTTCATATAACAAACCACAATACACTTCATAGACAATATTCGAATATTCACTTTTAGGATTATCTATGAATGATGAGCAAATTTTTAAAGCAACATCTTCTGTTTCTTTAGAAAAACAAGTTCTTATTTTTAAAAAAGCTTCTCCCCAATCCCCTTTAAAAAAATTATTATATTCATCTAATCCATATTCGTTTACAATACTATATATACAATATGCATATTTATCCAACCATTTTTTAAATTCTGAGTTATTAACACTATAAACTAATTTTTGATATTCATCATACTTTTGAGCCAATTTATTTCCTATAGTTTTCAATCCTTTTTCAGTAAGAACTGGATGTTGCAAATTCCAAAACATTGCTATATTTTTAATAACTTCATCTTCGGTTATAAATTTGTATTTTTGTGGATTAATTGCAAAATCAACTTTATTTAAAGGATATTCTATTTGATAGTAACCAAATATACTATCATTATATTGTTGCAGGTAATCATATTTATTTAATTTTGCTTTTGCGAGTTTGTCTAATATTTTTTTTAATGACATATTATATTCAGTAAAATTATCTGAATAAGAGCTATCTTCTATTTTATCTTTAGTAAATAATTTATATAATTTTTCATCCTTGTATATATTTTTTACCTCATTTAAACTTATTTCTTTTTTTAGTTCCTTCCCATCAAGGCTTGACACATATTTTAAATATCTAGTAATCAAGTAAACTAAATTATTATTTAAAGAATGATTTATCTGTTCTAGTAATACTATCCAAGAATTACTAATGTTTGCACTAGCATGTTTTCCAAAAGTATTCAAATTGTATTTTGTAAGTTTATAATTATTAATCTTTCCTATATAACTAACTAAGTTTTCGATGCCCAACTTTCCTGAATATATCATTATTTTTATGATAAAACTATCTAAATCTTCATTTCCATTTATAAATAAATTATCTTTCATATAATTTTTTAGTATATCACTATCAATTTGAGCCAATTTTTTAGAAATTTCCGTCATACTATCAGAGCTTAATTCTTTTAACAAGTCAGAATAGTAGCTAGTATCAATTTTTTTCTTTTTAATGTCATATTTAACTTTTAAATATATACTTTCATCTAATGAATTATTTCTTATCATCTAAATTCCTCCTACTATTCAATATATGTAGGAAATCCATGGTCAGTGCTTTGGTCATAATAAGTAATTCTATACACTCTATCGTTTTTAAATTCGAATGTTATCCTTATACTTAAAGTTATTCCTGGTGTAATATTTCCTTTAGTATATACCAACTTGTTAGTTGAAACATAGTAATCATTTCCTAAATAATTGATAACTTCTTCTTGAGTACATCCAATATATTTATGATATTCATAATATCTATTCCAATCTTTTGAATCATAATTTTTTATATATCTATCAGAAGTATTTATACTATAATTACTATTTTTACCATAATTATTACTTGTACTATAACTACTATTAGTAGTTGAATAGCTATAAGAATATTTATTATTAGCTATTTCTTTATTCTGTTTATCATCAGAAGTAGCAAAATACTTTACAATACTAAACTCAATATATAATGCTAATAATCCTATAACAAGCCATAAAAAACTTTGTAACAAACTCACATCTGAATAATTCTCCCTATACTTATTTCTATGCATTTAAAATTTTCTCCCTTTAACCTATATTATTATAGCATTATTTTACATAATAATCAATCACTTCTCTATTTCAACTTCAATTTCTAATTTTTCACACAATGAATCTCGACTAAGTATCACATAGTATGAACTCATATCGTGTTCAAATATTTCTATAATGTCATCCTCTCTTTTTTCTTCTAATTCTTTCATCATTTGTTCAAAATCTTCAAGATAATATTCTTTATATTCTTCATCTTCACTATCTATTGCTTTTATTTCTTCATTTAACTTATTTTTAATATCTTTAACTTTACCAATTTTCTTTCTTCATCTTCAATCAACTTATTTCCATATAGTTTATTATAATAATCATTTATTATAACTTGTATTTCTTCATCACTCATATCATTCTCTCCTTATTTACTATTATATTGAATTGTGAACTAATATTATTAGAGTTAAACTGCGGTGCTAAAGCCCGTACTTAACTTTTCATTAGTAATATCCGTTAGGGATTGGCCCTCTCCGATATTACTAATGTTTTATAAGTTGACTATATGTCCGTGCTCCTTAATTGAGAGCCCTCGGCTAAGTCAACTTTTATAAGTGGATACATCATTATCTTCAGATTTTAATCTGATTCGTGGTGTATCTATTTTTATGCTTGCTTTTGTCTATTAATATAATCTAAATCTACACCATATTTTTCTTTAAGAATCTTTTCCATTTTCTCATTCTTTTCGTTTAATTCTTTAATAACATCATAACAAGCTTCAAGTTCAACTTTGTTATAATCTATCTTTTTTGAACTTTCTTTATTAGCTTTTTGTAATTCAATGAATTTCTTTTCTAATTCATAATAATATTCTCTTGCTTTATTTACTTTGGACATTTCTATTAATAGTTGGTCGTTTTGTAATTGTAACTTGTTATTCTCTTTTAGTAATGGAATAATAAGTTTCTTATCCACATTATCCTTAGTAAAGTTTTCATATTTATAAAACTCTTGTATATCAGAGTATTGTATTCGTTCATCTTTTGTCTTTTCTATATTCTCCTTTATAGTTTTAGTATCATAAAAGTCTGTTAGCTTCTTCACATCATCTGTATTTAGATGTCCTCAACCCCCATATCCCTTTCCTCTCTCTCCTCCAACCCCCTATTCTATTATGTATTTATAAAAACTATCTTGTAGTTTTTTATAGCTACCTTTTCCTTTCCAAAATTCACTTGCAGATATTTTATTAATTAATTTTCCATTTTTATCTTTAATATTCACTACTGGAATATACACCAAATGCATATGTGGACTTTCTTCATCTAAATGCACTACTGCCGACAATATATTTTCTTCTCCTAGATTTTTATAACTAGATATAAAGTTATAACATTCTTTAAAGTATCTTTCTGTTTCTTTACGTCCCA
>CALVYX010000080.1 GCA_944372315.1 uncultured Bacilli bacterium | reverse complement strand
ATGATGGCTTTCCCAAGACGTAACCTTGTAGCTGTATACCCCAACCACTCATAAAGAAGTACTTCGATTCCTCGATTTCCTCCAGATATTCCAGAAAAGAAAGCGTTTACTTTTCTTAATTCTTCAGAATCAGTAGTAAGAATGCTTGTATCATAATCAATATACTCGGATTTAAAACCTAAGAATAGCGCTTTCCTATTATTTAAATTTATAGATACTACATCTAGATTTTGTAAATTAAAACCATTATTGTTTATTTCCATCATCATCAATCCTTTCCTCTAAAATAAACTTTTCAAATTCTTCTTGATGCTCAACAATATATTGATGAACATCAAAAACAATACTATTAGCTATTTGTTTAATTTGCTCATCACTAAGTATCATTGAGCATCTCCTTTCTAAATAGTTTTACTAGTAATGAAATATGTCTTATTTATCACATCCTTTTTACAACGAATTAGGCCCAATTTCGTTTGACAAGTTTATACTAGCATTAAATAAAGTAAAAATAAACTACCTCAAGTAGTGACTTTTATTTAGTTTAGTGGTATAATTTATTTACTCAATGAGAAGAGGTGTGTTATGAGTAATAATGAAGATGAAAATAATCAAACAAAAAAGTATAAATCATTAAACCATGAAAGAGGAAATAGATTAACTAAACTTAGAGAAGAAAAGAATTTAACGCAAATAGAACTTTATAATAAAATTAAAGAGTTTTATGGAGCTAAACCTAAAAAAGGAGATAATGGTAAACAAACTATTAGTACAGCTGAATGTGGTGGGACTCTTTCAGTTAAAAATGCAATTGCAATGTCAGATATTTTTGGAGTTTCATTAGATTATATTTATCTTGGAGCAAATAGTTATAAACCAGAGTATGATGAAATAAAAGAATTAACAGGTCTTTCAGATGGTGCTTTGAACACATTAGAAAACCTAAAAAAAAGTGATAAAACATTTATTTTTGTATTGAATAAGTTATTAGAACCAAAGTTATCAACTGACTTTGTGACATTACTACATTCATTCTTTGATTATTTTAATTTAAAAGTAAAAACTAATGAAATTACAAATGAATATATAAAATATGCTCGTTCAAGAGGCATGAAAATCAAAAATAGTGATGATTTTTCTATGGAGTTTTATCCTAAAGAAAGAGAATATACTTGTCTGTATAAAATATCTACAGAAACAAAAGAATTAGCAGACAAATTTAAAAAGTATGGTGATAAAAATGAAATCTAATTCTGTTATTTATGCAAGATATAGTTCTCATAGTCAAAATGAACAATCAATAGAAACCCAAGTTGAAATATGTAAAAGTTATGCCAGAAAGAATAATTTAAAAATAGTTCAAGTATATGAGGATAAAGCAAAATCGGGAACTAACGATAATAGAGAAGCATTTCAACAGATGTTATCTGATAGTAGCAATAAAGGATTTAGTCATGTGATAGTTTATAATCTTTCAAGATTTGCTCGTAATAGTTATGAAAGTGTTATGAATGAAATGATACTTAGTAAAAATGGTGTTGATGTTTTATCTGCTACAGAAAATGTTAATGGAGCAGATGACGACCCTACAGCTTCTTTAATGAGAAATATAATGAGAGGTGTTAATGAATATTATTCCAAAAATACAGCAAAAAATATTAGAGATGGATTAAAAACAAATGCTAAGAAAGGATTAACAATAGGTGGTCTGTCTTTACCATTAGGTTATAAATCAAATTCTAATAAAGAGATAATAATAGATGAAGAACTTGCTACTCATGTAAAAAAGATATTTGAGATGTATCATGAAAATAATTCTATAGCAGAAATTGTTAGATACTTAAATATGCATGGTATCAAAACATCTCGTGGAAATGAATTTAATAAAAATAGTATTAGAAGAATTGTTACTAATCCGAAGTATATCGGGATATATATGTTTAAAGGAGAAGAAATGCCAGTTAGAATTCCAGCAATAATTGATAGAAAATTATTTGAAGAAGTTCAAGATTTAGTTAAGAAAAAGCATATTTCACATAGTAGAAAAAGCGATTACTTATTAACAGATAAATTATATTGTGGTTTATGTGGTGCTAAAATGACAGGTGTTGTAGCAAAACATAAATATCATTATTATAAATGTGTTAATTCTAAAGGTAGTTTAAAGACTTGCACTAAAGAAAAAGTTGATAGAGAATATATTGAAGAATTAGTTGTTAATCAAACAAGAAAAATGCTTACTAAAGAAAATATTAGAATAATAGCTGATAAAGTTATAGAATTTATAGAAAAAGATAAAGATTTGTCAGAAATAAAAAAACTTCAAAAATCTTTGAAGAAATGTGAAAAAGAAATTGAAAGTTTATTAACTGCTGTTAGACAAGCTACAAGTGATAGTGTTAGAAATTTATTGCTAACTGAATTAGAAAAAACGCAGGAACAACAAAAAGGATTAAAAGCACAATTAGAATATGAAGAAGCAAATAATATGCCTATAACTGCTTCTGAAGTAAGATTTTATTTGACAGAATTAAAAAAAGGAAACATTAATACTAAAAAGTATAAAAGATTACTAATTGATACATTTATTTACAAAATTTACTTATATGATGATAAAATGGTTATAAATTATAAAACTCAAGATGCTAGTAATATCAAGCTTCCAGACAAGAATTTGGTATTAAGTTCACTTGAAGGTGCAACAGCTCCACCAATTTGTTGATTAGTCCTTTAAGGACTTTTTTTATATAAAATAAGTAAAACATTTTACACTTTTTATGTAATAAAACAATACTTTACTTTAAAAAAAATAAAATAGGTTGTATACTTTAAATGAAAGTAGGTATGTATGAAAACTAAAAAAATAATAATATCAATAATTATAATAATATTAATAATACTAGGCTTATATTTTATAAATTCTAAATTTAAAATATTGGATAACACATTTGGCTTAGGCACATCTGAATATAAAGAAAAAGAAGAAGAACCAAAACTAAAAATTGTTGATGAAGACAGCGATTCAAGAATAATCGCCGTAATGATTAATAACAACCATGCAGCTTGGCCACATGCAGGGTTGCAAGATGCGTTCTTAAATTATGAAATAATTGTTGAAGGAGGAATAACAAGAATACTATCATTATTCAAAGACACAAACACAGAAAAAATAGGTTCAGTAAGAAGTGCTAGGCATTATTTCCTAGATTATGCAATGGAAAATGATGCAATATATGTACACCACGGGAGAAGCCCACAAGCATTAGAAGACATTGAGAGTTATAATATTGACGATATTGAAGGATTATATGACGAAGATGGTTTTTGGAGAGACAAAACATTAAATAAAGCATATGAACACACATCATTTACTAATATTGAAAAAATAAATACAGTAATAAAAGAAAAAGGATACAGGACGACAACGGACACAGATTTATTATTAAATTATAGTGCAAAAGAAATTGACTTGAGTAAAAAAGAAAATAGCATAAAAGCTGACAAAGTGAGTATAGAATATTCTAGTTATCAAACCACATATTATGAATACGATCCTGAAACTAAATTATATTTAAGAAGTATGGATGATGAACCACATGTTGACGCGATAACAAAAGAGCAAAAAAAAAAAAAAAATATAATCACCTATCAAGTAAAAAATAGAACAATAGACAGTGATGGAAGACAAGATTTAGACAACGTTGGAAGTGGAGAAGGATATTACATATCTAACGGATATGCAGTTCCAATAACATGGGAAAAAGCTAGTAGAAGCAGTCAAACAGTATATAAGTACATGGATGGTACAGAAATAGATGTAAATGACGGCGTAACATGGATTCAAATACAACCAGTTGGTAAAGAATTAGGAATAGAAGCATTTGAAGAAGAATATAATGATACAGAAGAATAAATAAGTTGATTAATTAACAATAATTTGTTAAAATAAAAATATAATAAGGAGGCTAGTGAAAATGTTAGATTTTTTATCAGAAAATTATATATGGTTTTTTGTAGCTGCGTTAGTTTTATTATTTGCTTTAATAGGATTTATTGTTGAAGGTAAAAAGAAAAAAAACAAAGAATTTAAAGGAGATAGTGTAGAAGAAAGTAAAACGCCTGTAACAGATATAGAGGTAAATGACATACCTGTAGCAGAAAAAACTAATGAAGCATCTAGTGCACAAACTGTTTCACTTGATAGTGTAACTGAACCTCAACCAATTTCAGAAAATATTACACCAACGGAACCTATTGATAAAGAAAAAGAACAAAC
>CALVYX010000079.1 GCA_944372315.1 uncultured Bacilli bacterium | reverse complement strand
CTTCATCAATAAATTTAACACTAACTTTAGTAACTCCGTCTGTATCTTCATAAATCATAATATTATTTTGTTTATCCTTCATATCTCATTCATACCTCCTTAAACATATAAAAATATAAAAAGGTGTAAAAACTCATTTTTCTAATTACCTTATTTTATAAGGACTTAGAGGTGGTTTGGCATAAATGTGGCTCGCCCAATTGATACCGCTTTTGTTAACCTCTTTATTTTTATTTTCATTCATACTTGTCACTTTCTCGTTTTAAATCTATTTTATTATAACATAAATTTATCGCAAAAGAAAAAGTAGAAAAAATCTACTCTACAAATTGTAATTTGTAATTAAAGATCATACCCAAATACTTTCTTAAATTTTATATAATTGATACCATCTGATACTCTCCATCTATTTACTGGATAACAAAAGTCATTTTTATATTCAATTGGTGATCTACTATATTCATCAACAAATTTATCCTCATAACATGGAAACTCATCACTTGATAATACACCACATATTCCTAAAATATTTAAAATACCACTGATTTCATTTTTATTACTTTTAAATATTTTTTCTTTTGCAATCATATCTCTGAGTTTTCCAGCTTTATCCCTAGGTTCCAATTTATTTACACACTGTAATATCCTCCTTAGAATTTCTCTATCGTTATCATTTGGAGTGACTTTAGGTAACTTCAAAAATTGTTCAATATCAAATAAAACATAATCAATCAAATCATATCTTACACCACCAAATTTATATCTTTCAAAATTAAATACATTCAATCCATGTTTTAAAGCATATTCATTTGGCTCCTTGCTCCAAGCACGCCATCCACACATATAACAGTACTTTGAATTTAAATTATTATATGGATCATATATTGTATGTTTTGGTATTGATTTTCCAAAATAATAACTTCCCAATATGGAACGATATTCAAGTTTTCTTGTCGATAAACTATATAAAAAAGCATTAGCGACATCTACAGGATTAGTTTTCTTTAATAAAAAAGTGAGTTTTCGCAATGATTCATCATGAGAGATATATTTAGGATATTCAAACATAAATCCTTCTTGTTTTGCAACCTCAAAATCTTCTTTAGATATTGTTCCGTCTTTCCAACCTTTGCTATCCCAATATGTATTTAATAATATTTCTAAACCTTTTTTCATTGCGCATCTCCTTTCCAATTACTATTTATCAATCTCTTCTAGCAATAAATCGAAATCCGATTTATATAATTTGTCTTGTTTTACTCTATTTTTTTCAAATTCAATTAACGCTTTATCACACGCTATTTCTTGTGATATTTTACCAGCATCTTTCAATATGTCTCTATCATCTGATAATAAAAATTTATCAATTCGAGTTGACCAGTATTACATTGTCATCGGAATGTGTCTTTTAGCCCTAGCTTCTGCCAAATCTAAAAATGCAATAACTATCAGTTCTAATTGTTCTAACTCAGTTTCCAATATTTTTCCATTAGGAGAATTCTTCCAATTTGCAAGTCCCATATGTTCTTCCTCTGAATCTACTCTATGATATATAATTTCAGCTGCAGTTTGATGAGATACTGCATAATGTATTTTATTTTGTACTTTTTTAAAAAATTTAATAGTTGTAGGAGATTTGGAATCATAATCTACACTAGTTGCATAAATATCTGTGATTTTTTGATAAAATCTTTTTTGTTTTTAAAAGCAACAGATATTATTTACTATTTTCTTTTTTATCATTCTAATTTCAAAAACTATTGCTTTCGATAATTTGACAACTTGCTACTAACTTATTATTTAAAAGTTTTTCTATAGATTCTTCTACTTCTCTTTTATTACTAAAAGTTATCTCAATCATACAATAATTATTCATTATTTTAATCACTCTTCCCTCTTTTTCAAAATAAAAATCTATTAATTTATATTGGGGTGAACTTATCAATTATTATCATCATAATTATAATTTATTTTTTATTTCATTTTCAATTATCCATTTGATATCTTCTATTGATTTATCAATATTAAATATACCATTACCAACGGGATAATAAACTGGATATACTTTATATTTATTTTTGTTAATTTTTAGTTCATGACAAATTCTTCTATTTTCAGATACAGATATTTTTTTATTTAAAATTATAGAACTAACTTGATTCCCGAAAGCAACTATTATTTTGGGCTTAATAATATCTATTTCCTTAAATAATAAATCCAGATATTTTTTTAACACTGCGTCAGAAAGTGGTCTTGCATCTAACTGAGTACACTTTCCTAAATTAGTTATAAATATCTTATTTTTTTCTATCTCATCATAAACAAAATCACAAAATTCATAATCCCATTCTTTTGCTTTTTTTTCTAAAATTTTATTATATATATCATCACTTAACAAATTTACCTCATTAAACAACTTCCAAATATTTTTAGTACCCAACCATGGAGATTTTCTACCTTTCCATGTTTTACTACTTGCTATATTTCTACCAGTAGGATTCATAAAAACGAAACATATATCCGGATTATTACTGCATCCTCCATTATAAATAGAATCTAATTCTTTTGCACCATATTTTATTTGTAATTTGTCATACTCTATTTTTAAATCCTGTAACTTCATTTTATTAACCTCTTTTATTCATTTTTCATACTTTGCATCTTGCACCAACTTATTCGCATATATTGGCATTAAAATTTATAAATTCTTACCATGCACTAATTGTTTTATAGAACTTCTCTTACCTTAATTTTAGCATTTTTTAGTATTTAAAAAAAGCCCTTTTATAAGAGCTCCTCAACATAATCTTATTCTTTACTACCTAATCTATCAAAAGGAAAAATAGTAATACTAGCAATACCTTCTATGTCATCTTCATCAATAAAACCTAAAATCCTACTATCTAGAGAATCATCTCTATTATCTCCCATTACAAAATATGTACCTTCTGGTACTTTATCAGTATCAAATAACTCTTCTAAAGAAAAATCATTAGTAACGGTTCCCTTATCTAAATAATCTTCTTTATATTCTTTGCCATTAATATACAAAATATTATCTTCTACCTTAATATTATCACCAGGAAGTCCAATAATTCTTTTTATAATATGTGAACCTCTATTCTTAATAACAACAATATCTCCACGTTTTACTCCATACCTTTTATATTGTAATTTATTAAGTAGCATAATATCTCCATCTTTTAAAGTACTATCCATGGATATCCCATTTACTTGAATAGGCGCTATGATATACGTTTTAACAAATAAAACTACTACAACGATTATAACATAAGGATATATTTCCTTAATAAATCTTAAAAAAGGATTTCCTTTTTTACTATTATTCACTAATTCTTCTACTTCCTTTATATCTTCCATATTTTCCATAGTTATATAAAAAAATAAGACTAATGTAGTCTTATTTTTATCCTCTTTCTTTGATTTTAAATTGACCAACTACATTTCTTAAGAATGTTAATTTAGCACGTCTAACTTTTCCTTTCTTAACAACTGTAATATTAGCAATTTTTGGTGAATGTAATGGGAATATTCTTTCTACACCAACACCATAAGATACTTTTCTTACAGTAAATGTTTCAGAAATTCCTCCACCTTTACGAGCTATAACAATTCCTTCGAATGCTTGGATTCTTTCTCTTTTTCCTTCGACGATTTTAACGTCAACCCTAACTGTATCTCCAACTCTAAATTCTGGCACATTAGGATTCATTTGTTTTTCTGTAATCTTATCAATTACGTTCATGATATCTCTCCTTCCATCTTTATGGTGATCATATAAATATTTACAGCGGATCAACAGCATATGTCTTAATGACTTTTTGATTATACTATAAATTTATCAATATGACAAGTAAAAACTTACTAATTATCTAGTTTTTCCTTCTTTTACCTCTTCTTTTTCTAATAAATTGTTCTTATTCATGACAAATTGCATACGTAAATATAGTTCATCTTCTAAAATTGCAATTTTTTTCATTAATAATTCATATTTTTCTTCATTAATATATTGCTTATATTTATTAATTAGTTCCATACGAAACTTTTCTGCTTCGTTTAAAGCAAGTTCTAATCCATCCCCTGTTTCATCATCATTTTCATATACAATTGATAATAAATTAATTAAATAATCAAATCTTTTTTTGATCTTTTTATCAACCATCTTTTCAATTAATGAGGGATTGATTAAAATCATCTTATTAACATTAATTGCATCCTGAAACTTCAAATTAGGATTCGGTTTTATGCTATACCCAGATATTTTATCATATTCAAAATACTTTATTTCTTTCGAATCATTTGTTTTTACAACTAAAAATCTTTGTTCTTTTCCCATAAAACCACCTCTTTTATTTTTCTAATAAATCAGGACGTCTTTCCATAGTCCTTTTTAATGCTTCACTTTTTCGAAATTCTTCTATTTCCTTATGATTTCCATTTAAAAGTACACTAGGTACTTCCATTCCTCTATAAACTCTAGGTTTTGTATAAGTAGGATAATCCAATAAATTATTATTAAACGAATCATTTAGGTGTGATTCTTTTTCTATTACTCCATCGATAAGCCTCACAATAGAATCAGTAATTACCATACTAGGTAACTCTCCTCCAGTTAAAACATAGTCACCAATACTTAGTTCAAGATCTACTATGCTTCGAATTCTCTCATCAAATCCTTCATAGTGGCCACAAATAATAATTAAATGTTTACAACTAGTTAAAGAATATGCCATTGGTTGACTATATTTTTCTCCATCAGGAGTTAATAAAATAACTTTAGCATCCTCTGTTTTTAAATCATCCACAGCATCCATAATTGGTTGAGGAGTAAGAACCATACCACTACCTCCACCATAAGGTGTATCATCCACTTTATGATGAGGATCAAGTGAATAATCTCTAAAATTAATGATATTGATCTTTACTTTTTCTTTTTCAATTGCTCTTTTTATAATAGATTCAGTTAAGAAACCTTCAAACATCGAAGGGAATAACGTTAAAATATCTATACGCATTCTAACACCCCTTCCATGGAATATAATATCACTTTTTTATTATTAAGATCTATCTCTTTTATCAAATTTTTAACATAAGGAACTAGGTAATTTTTACCATCCAAAGTAAATCTAATTACTTTATTATTAGGAGAAGGCGAAAAAATTTCCATAATTATCCCTAAATATTCAGTATCACTATATATAGATAAACCTATTAAATCAGAATCTAAATATAAAGAATCACTAAGATGAAGTTCTTCTTTATTAATATATACATCTTCCGTCATAAAACTAAGTACTTGATTAATATTATCATAATTTTTTAAAGTTATCATATCATAATTTTTATGTCTTCGATAACTCTGAATCACTTCTTCTTTCATATTCTTTCCT
Source organism: uncultured Bacilli bacterium (assembly GCA_944372315.1). Next base: position 1,974 of record CALVYX010000079.1, on the reverse strand, counting down.
ATATAAATATGATTTCCTACTTTAAAAGCTTGATCTTTATAATCAAAATCACTAATAATTTTAATTTCTCCTTTAATGCCATGAGTACTTACTATTTTCCCTATATATACGTATTCCATATTATCACCTATTTAACTCATATAAGATAATAGAAGTAGCAACACTTACATTTAGACTTTCTACTTTCTCATTCATATCAATATAGATGTATTTGTCACACAAGTCCAATACTTCTTCACTTACGCCATTTCCTTCGTTTCCTACTACTAATCCATAAGACTTCTTATCTTTTGCACGAAAATATCTTACATCTTCTCCATATTCCACTTTAGTACCATAAACAGGTATTTCTTTTGTTTTAAGTTCTTGAATCACTTCTTTTAAGTCCTTACTAATAATATTAACATAAAATAACATTCCTTGTGTTGCACGTATTACTTTTGGATTATATAAATCAACCGTGTTATTTCCCAGTACAACAGTATCTACTCCAAACGCTACACTACTTCTAATGATAGTTCCTAAATTACCCGGATCTTGTACTTCATCTAACATTAATATTTTAGTACCTTTAATTTCATTCACATTACTCATCTTACAAAGTCCTAAAACATTCACAGGAGTATCTAGGTTAGATATTTTGTTAATGATTTCATTAGTAACATATATGGTTGGAACATCAATTGGTAATACTTCGTCTTTTTCTATAATAAGTTCAATTAAATTACCACTTTTGTATGCCTCTAATACTAAATGAAGACCTTCTACAATATAAGTATTAGTTTTTTTACGATACTTTCGATCTTTTAATTTGATATAGTTTTTAATACGTTCATTTTCTAAACTTGTTATAAGCACATTAACCACCTATTTTTTATTATACTATAAAATTACTCTTCTTTCATTAATTTTCGTACCTTTTTGTAAAGTGGAAAGTTTTCTTCCACTAGATTCCAAAAGTTTTTTGAGTGATCTTGATAAATAAAGTGAGTTAATTCATGCATAATTACATAATCTAGACAAATAGGATCTTTTTTTATAAGCTCTAAATTAAGCGTTACTCTTTTTAACTTTGTATTACAAACACCCCATCTACTAGTCATCTTTCTAATAGTTAGACTAGGATAAGGAATTCTTTTATTATAAATTTTATAATTGTGGTCTAACCTTTCTTGAAAAATAATACTAGCTTGCTTTTTATACCATTTATCAATATCCATATTTTTAGGAATAAAAGCTTTATTTTCTCCTAAGATAACATCTTTATTATTGGTATAGACGATATCATATTGATTTCCTAAATAATAAAAGTAATTTTTCTTTTCCTTCTTTCTCTCCATTTTCTCGATCATTTTAGTAATTGAAGCAATACTTTCTTCCAATAATTTTATTATTTTTTTATCAGACATATAATAATTAGTAGTTACATAAATAGTTAAATCCTCTTTTACTCTAATATAAGTATTTTTGGTAGTTCTTTTTTTTTTGATTTCAACTTTATATAATTTATTATTTATTCTTAACTGCATACATCATCCTTCTTTACTAAATAAATTATATCATATCGCTAAAAATTAATGAATATTCTTAATCATTCTGGGGAAAATATACCTAGGAGATGATTTTATGGACGTTGATATTAGAAGACATATCATTAATAATTTTAGAGAAGACGATGTAGATACATTAAGAAATGCTATTGAAGAATCTATTAAAGAACAAGATGAAATAGCACTTCCAGGAATGGGAGTATTTTTAGAAATTATTTGGCAAGATGCAAGCGAAGAATTAAAAAAACAAATGTTAGATATTATTCATAATAGAATTAAAAAACAATAAAACTTTATGAGTCTGTAAAAAAATTTGTGTAAAGTAGAAATCCTTTCTATGGTAATATAGAAATATATACCAAGGAAGGATTTTAAAATGAAAGAAAATAAAAATAATGAAGTAGTAAAATATATATTAGAAAAT
>CALVYX010000078.1 GCA_944372315.1 uncultured Bacilli bacterium | reverse complement strand
TCTTGAACAAATTCTAAAATAAAAGATTCTTCGTTATCCATCATTTCATATAATTCATCAAAAGTGATTTCTTCTAAATATGATGATTTATCTTCACTATTACATCCAGTTACTAATAAAATGGATGCAAATAAAATAGTAATTATTGCTAACTTTTTCATAAATACACCTCGAATAATATAGTAACATAAATATAATTTTAACTCAACAAAATGATTGTTTTTTTTATTTCGTTATAGTATACTATATTTAGTATTAATATAGTAAAGGGGCTTTTTATATGAACAAAAAAGTTTTATTGCAGGTGTTATTTATTTTCTTCTGCTTTTTTATAGTAGAAAATGTATCAGCTGATACTTGTACTACTACAGAATTAAATACTTTAAAACAACTAGCATATAATATTAATTTTAGTTATGAGTTACATGATGATACTTATAATGAAAATCACACTTATTATTTTGATATTTTAGCGACAAACTTTAGCGATCAATTTTATATGGTTGATATGGATGGACAACAATTTAATTACATGGAAGGTTTAGAGGAAGAAGGTTTGCGTAATTTAAGGGTAGTAAATGAAGGAATTAGATATAGAATAGAAATTTATGCTTCTAATGCCACTAATTGTAGTGGTACTCAAATTATGACTAAAGAAATAAATCTACCTTACTATAATGATTATTCACAAAGAGAAGAATGTGTTGGCATTGAAGATTTTGATTTATGTCAGCCATATTATGATGGATATATAGAATCAGAAGAGTATTTTTTAGAACAAGTAGAAAAATATAAAAATGGAGAAATAGCTCCAGATACTGAAAAAGAAGAAGAAGGAATTTTTGATCAAATAATTAATTTTGTGTCTAGCAATCTATTGATTGTGATTCCTGTTTTAATAGTTCTAGTTCTAATAATCGTTATTATAATAATAAGAGTAATAAAAGCTAGAAAGAGAACAAAAATAAAAATATAGGAGAAATAAGTATGAAAAAAATAATATGGAGTTTTATAGTTATTGTTTTTTTGATAATCAGTTGTGTTGACTTTGTTTATGCTAATAATAACGGGAACACAAGTGGTGGTACTGGTGGAAATGATTATAATACTTGTAATGGTCAATGTGAGAGTTCATGGCGAAATCATGGAATAAGATTTTCATTATATAAATATAATGGAACTGATTTAACTTATTATGGTTCTGTTGATTATTGTAGTCAAAGTAGTTATGGATGCCCAAGTGATGATATAGCTTATCAACATACACAAAAAATTGGTAAAGTAGCTTATCAACATTTAGATTCATATAAAACACAATTAAATTCATGGTCTAATAGTCCATTTAGGATACCAATGAATTCGGGAATGACTTTTGCAAATCATCTTAGCGGGGATGCTAATGCATGGAGCACTGTAGAAAATCAAATAATTAATTTTTTCTCATTTAATACTGGTGATGAAAGCACCATTTTAAGTAAGATTCAAACAGTGTTCTCACCAAATGCTAATAGTCTTACTATAAGTGATATAGGAATGCTTTATATTACAGTAGAACCTACAATTAATATAAGGGTTTTAGATAGTAGATATTATGGTACAGCTTATGAATTTGCTTCTTACTTTAGAAATGGTAATGATTTAACTAGAATAAATAATGTTATATATCGTGATGTACCTCAATCAATAATGGCTCAAACTATAAGAGGAAAACAAGATTCGTATGGATTTATTGGAAAAATGGTTCAATTAATTCCAACCACTAAATTAAATCAAAGCGTTTATTCTTCTTGGCGTTCACAAGAAAGGATAGCTAATGCGCAAACGATTGTTAATTCTTTAGAAGGATATGGAATCAATGTTTTCTGGTTAGGTAATTATGTTCCAGCTCTTTCGTGTAGTATTAGTGAATCTAGTGATAAGAGAACTTATACATTAAGTGTGTTTAATAGTGGTGGTGAAACTGTATATTACGATATAGGAGGAAATGCTAATAGTTTAAGACATAATGTTAAAAATAACAAATACAATGCATCATTTCTTGATGAAACAATAATTGGAGAAGTATATAATTCAAGTGGTAATACTGTAGCTACATGTTCTCTACAAAGAAGTGTACCTACTTGTAAAACAACTTGTTCTGGAAAATCAGGTGATGATCTATTAGGATGTGCTGAAAATTATTGTCAATATGCGGCTAATAGTTCTAGTGATAAGAAAAGTTGTATTACTAGTTGTGGATATCAAGAGCCATCGTTTAGTAGTTGCGATAGTGATAAGTTAACAAATGGGGATGATACTGTTTGTTCAGCTTCTACAACTGGTTCTATCAATAGTTGTACTAAAGCTACTACAAGCACTTATTATAAAACAACTTGTACAGAATCTAGTACTATTCAATATGGAAATAGTTTACCTACAACTTTAAGACCTGGTACTTCATTTAGTTATACTCCGGTTTTAAGTGGTAGTAAAACATGTGATATGGTATTTGAAACAGCTAAATGGAAATTTGATTATGCTGCTTCTTATACTAGTGCTGAAAGAACTAAACTATTAGGCATTCTTCAAAATTTTCAAAAAATAGATTCTACATCTATTTGGTATAAAGACCTAAATGATACTTATAAATATGATTCTAGTAATGCAGATATTAAGATTGAAGTAAGTAATAGTAATAATGGTAAAGATACTACTACTAAGACTCTTGAACCTAATGAGACTATTAACTTGTTAGATGATGAAATTAAAGTTAGTTCAGGCGGTAGTGTTAGTGTTCCACTATTTAATAGTGGTAATAAGACTACACAAACGGTGTTTGGAGTTATAAAAACAAATTCTTCAAATAAAACTTCATATAGATTACCAGGAGTTTGTATACGTTCTGGAGATGGGGTTTTATATGATGTAGATAGTAATGGAAACTGTGAATCTAGAAACGATGGTCCATATTACGATTACTTTACTGAATTAAAAATAAATGAAGGTATATATGATACTGAAACTACTGTTAATAAAGGAAGCAGTAATTTAGATGTATCTAATACATGTACTTATAATGTTGATAACGGTAATGATCCGGTTACATGTTCTATAATTAGGGATCCAGATAACAATAATAGATATGAATTAAGAATAGAAAACAAAAACAAAGTAAAAGTGACTTATGGTTTATCTATTACTAGGTATGAATTAAATGGGTTAACTGAATACCTAGTTAATTCAAGTAATTTCAAACTATATGGTGTAGTGGCAGACGAAGACGGAAATTTCTTAGCTACTTGTGATAATAATGGAAATAATAATAACGGAGAAAATACTTGTACCACTCTTTTCAAAGCAGCAGAATATGATAAGATCAAAGATTATTGCGATGCTAATTGGTTAAGTGATACTGCAAATTATTCTAGTGCTAGTGATTGTTTTAATTCTTGTTCTTATGGTAATAATACGTGTAAAAATAATCCGGATTTTGATTCTAGTGATGAAGCTGCAGTAGAAAGATATTGTGAGACTAATTATTTAAAAGATGGATATAAAAACGAAGCAAGTTGTTTAAATGACTGCCTAGATTTATCTAGACCAGATGATGAACCTTGTTTAGGAATTGCATGTGACTATTTATATCGTCCAATATCATTAGTTGATCCATTCCCAAACAATAGACGCCCTGGCTATAATTGGTATGGTAAAGAAATATATATTACCGATGATTTATTAAATCCCGTTTTAAATCCTGGTACACCTGCAGAATATGTAATAGAATTAACTCCAGACAGAATAGATTCAATAAGGAGTCAAACTCTTCGATACAATGCAACTAACGAAGGTGGAAACGCTTACATTGATTATGTTTATGAAAATGAAAATAAGCGTGACGGAGCATATGAAAGTAAATTTATTCATGATAATGATATTGGTGGTGGAGGATTTTATTCATTCTTTACCTTAATCGAAGGAAGAGGAGTGTGATGTAAATGCAGTCGTCAGTATGGGGGTATTTATTTCTAGTATTAGGATTAATTGGAATAGTTTTAATTAATTTGTTTGGAAATATTACTGTAAGTAATGAAGATATGTATTACATACTAAAAGAAGTTACTGAAGCTTCTATGATCGATTCGATTGATTATCAAGCCTATCGTGTTGGAGTAGGTTATGATGGAGTAACTGAGGATAGTGACCCAGATTCTATGCATTGTATTTCAGGAATTCCTGGTACTGTTCGTATAGTAAAAGAAAAGTTTGTAGAAAGTTTTGTTAGAAGATTTTCTGAATCAGTAGAACAAAACCGTTCTTATCAAATTAGTTTCGATGATATAGACGAGTGTCCTCCTAAGGTAAGTATTACGGTAACTGCAAGGGAATCTTATGGATGGCTATCTAAAGTATTTGGACAAGGTACAGATGAATTTAATTATGAAACTGATTCTGCCCAAATAGTAAATACTTTAAGTGCCATATTAGAAGATAAATTTAAAGAGTAAAGGAGAGGTGAAAATGAATAACTTAGGCTTAAAATTAAAAATGTTCTTGAAAAATAAGAACACTGTAACTATTTTATGTGCTTTATTAGCAATAGCAGTTTTATTTGTTGGTTATAATTGGCGAGTAAAAAGTGCTATTGATCCAGTAAGAGTACCTTATGCATTAGATACGATTGATCCAAGAAGTGAAATAACTGCTGATATGATAGGATATAGAGATATGGCTAGATCTGCAGTTACTGATGATGTTATTAGAAATGTTAATGACTTGATTGGATATTATGTTAATGCTAATACTGTAATTCCTAAAGGAAGTATGTTTTATAAGAGTACAGTTGTACGAAAAGAAGAATTACCAGATGCTGCTTTATATGATATGCCGCTTGATGAAACTCTATATTATTTAGGTGTAAATATTACAACTTCATATAGTAATTCTATTTTACCTGGTAATTATATCGATATTTATATGCAAACTATAACTACAGATGTTGATGGTCAAACTAAAGTTATGGTTGGTAAATTAGTATCAAACGTATTAGTTCGTGCTGTTAAAACATCTAATGGGCTAAATGTATTTGAAACAAGTGATGAAGCTAGAATCCCTGCTACTATTATTTTCTCAGTAAAAGAAGATATTCATCTTTTATTAAGAAAAGCAGCGTCTATTGGTAACTTAAGTACTGAATATAAAATTGAAATAATACCAGTGCCTAATACCACTGGATTTGATGGTAATAGCACAGAAGGTGTAGTTACACAGGTTAGCAGTGAATATTTAAGAAATTTCATTGAAGAAAAGAGTGTTTATATCCCAGAAGAGGATTTAGTTGAAAATGTTGATCCAAATGCTGGAGAAAATCAAGATGGAACAAATGAAAACGAAGAAGATAACACTAATGACCAAAATAATAACAATACTAATGAAGAGGAACAATAGTTATGAACGAAGGAATGAATTTAAATGGTATTTCTTATGGTACAAATAGTGTTGTAACTAATAATACTGTAAATAATGGTGCTGCAGTATCTGTTAACACTCCATCAACTTTTACGAATCAAGTTCCAACACAGGAATTAAATCAAGTTCAGAATGTAGAAAATACTAATTCATCCAGTAGTGTTGCGGCAACTAGTTCTAATGATAATTATTTAAGAAGTGATAGCCTTTTTTCTAATATTGATTTTGGTCCATTAAGAAAATATTTATCTGATGATAATATCACTGATATTTCATATAGTAATGGTGGACAAGTTTGGTTAAAATCTTTAGATAAAGGGGTATATCGTTCAGACGAGACTGAAATAAACGATGCTTTAATTGAAAAAATTGCTTTCCAATGTTCTAATGTAATGGGAAAAACTTTCAATATGGCTCATCCTTTTTTAGATAGTGAATCAGCAGAATTAAGAATGAACTTTGTTCATGATTCTATCGCTAGAAATGGAATTGCAGCAGTATTTCGTAAGACTCCTGCTAAAATCAGATTAGAGAAAGAAAAATTGCTGTCAGATAAATATGTTACATTAAATATTCATGAATTTTTAATGCGCGCAGTTACTGGACATTGTAATATTATAGTAAGTGGTGAAACTGGTTCTGGTAAAACAGAGTTAGTTAAATATTTAGCAGCGCATACAGCAGAAAATGAAAAAATTATAACAATAGAAGATACTTTAGAGTTGCATTTGGATAGAATTTTTCCACATCGTGATATTGTTGCAATGAAGACTAATAATATTGCCTCATATTCAGATGTACTAGTTACTTGTATGAGGCAAAATCCAAAATGGATTTTGTTATCAGAGGTTCGTAGTGCTGAAGCAGTAACAGCCGTTCGTAATTCGATTTCTTCTGGACATAATATTTTATCTACGATTCATGCTGATAAAGCTGAAAGTATTCCTAATCGTATGTATAGTTTGTTGGAAACTAATATTGATGTTGATCAATTTTTGAAAACAATTCACCGTTATGTTCAATTAGGAATAAATGTTCGTGGTCGATATGATCCTAATGAAAAAAGATTTAGAAGAGAAATTACTGAGGTAACAGAATTCTTTGTTGATGATAATAATGAAGCAGGTCATAATACGATTTATAGAAAAACTGTAAATGGTGCAGAAACCTATAATATGCCTTCTAAATATTTAAAAGAGTATTTAGAAGGACAAGGTGTATATGTTGATGATTTATTTAATAATACTAATAATAATGAAACTATAGTTTCTAAAGTAGAAGAGTTAATTTAAAAAGAGAGATGGTGATAATATATGGAGATTATTATAATTGGTGCATTACTTATATTTGTTATTTTATATCGAGTAAAAAAGGGTGAATCTCTATATAAATTCGTTGTTAATCAAACTGGTAATATTTATAATAAATATGCTCCATACTCTTTTAAAGTTGTAAGGGAAAAAGTAAAAGAATTAGGACAAGAATATACTCCTAAGCAATATTTAATTCAATTGGTAACTTTTGCTGGAGGAGGATTTCTAATTTCATATTTATATTTCTACAATCCTATTATTTCTATCATTTATACTTTATTAGTAGTAGCGATTATTCCGTATCTTACCTATTTAAGATGTAAAAGAATTTATAGTGAATTTATTTTCGAACAAATTCAAGTATATGTTACTAATACTATTATGGAATTTCAAACAACACAAAGTTTTGTAAAAGCTTTAGAAGGTGTGTATGCATCAGGGGTATTGCAAGATCCGGTAGCTTCTGATGTTAAAGTTATGATTGATTTAGCTTATCAAAACGGTGATGTTGATAAATCGATTGAATATATGAATTCTAAATATAATTTCTATATGACTAAAAATATGCATCAATTGTTTTTGCAAATTACTAAGGAAGGATCAAGAGATACTACTGAAGTTCTAGAAAATATGTTACAAGATATTGATATGCTAGTAGAAGGAGTATATCGTGATAGAGTAGATAGACAAACTTTCCACAAGCAATTTGTACAATATGGAATAATGCTATATTTATTAGTAATGTTAGTTCAATATTTATTAGGTGTAGATACCTACTTACAATTATTAAATGAACCTTTTGTAACGATTTGTTTACACATAATTGTATTATTCAATAGTTATTTTCTTCTATCAGGAGAAAAATATTATAACGAGAATGTAGGTGCTGAGTAATGGAAATATTTATAATTGCTATTATACTTCTATTTGTATTAATTTATACAAGGAAAGTAGATACAAGAACGTTTATTGCTGAAAATGATATATATTTAAAAGGCTTAAAAGAAAAAGATTATGATTTCTATGTTAGTGCTAAATATGGAGATAAAGTTGATCCTAACCAATTATTCATGAAAAGATTACAAACTACATTTATAGGAATTTTATTTGTGACAATTCTTTTTATTACTAATGCTAGTTTTATTAATTTTATTGCAATTATATTAGTTGCATTTCTAATATTTAAATCTCAATATATGTCTTTGAAAAAATATTACAAAAGATATATGCATGAGATTGATCAAATGCTTCCATACTATTTAAAAAGCTTAGAAATTTTATGTCAAAACTATACTGTTCCTGTAGCAATTTCAAGATCAATTGATGATGCTCCTGATATTTTTAAACCAGGGTTAAGAAATATGATTGCAAGAATAGATGCAGGAGATTCCACTATTAAGCCATATATGGATTTTGCTATAAAATATCCGGTTAGAGATTCCATGAGAATGATGCGTTTACTTTACAGATTAAGTTTAGGAGCTCAAGAAAATAAATATCAACAGTTATTAATGTTCTCAAGATCAGTATCTAACTTACAAAATAAGGCTAGGGAAGTAAAATATAAAAATAGATTATCTAATATGGAAAGACGTACTATGCTTATGTTGGTAGTAACTGGTGGTGGTACAATGGTAATCTTACTATTGTCAACTATGTTACTTTTTGGAATATAAACTATTGATATAAATTCTATAATTGGATATAATTATTAATATAAGAAATAGTAGAAAGGAGTTATTGTAAATGAAAGAAGCGACTGGAGAATTAA
>CALVYX010000077.1 GCA_944372315.1 uncultured Bacilli bacterium | reverse complement strand
TAAAACTCCTTTCTTGAATAAGCACCATCTGAAGCATATTATAATCATTTGAATAGATAAATTCCATAATTAAAGTTTGAACAGTTAAATTCCATTTAAGGGTAGAATTTACTTTTTCATTTCACTTAACAAGGATTGATGATAATCAATCCTTGCTTTTTTCTCCTAATAGTAGTATAATATCCTTCGCCAACAAAATAATAGGGAGATGATAATTTGGCAAATAAAACAACTAATGAAGTAATTCGGGAAAAAATAGAATTTATTGATAACAACGGACATATTTTAAATAACATTTTATTTTACAAAATGGAAAGTAATGCAACAGTATTAGAAGCTGTTACAGAAGTAATTATTAGTAATAAACCATTAGTAGAATGTCATTATTATGAACAATTGGTTGATATAATTGATGAAAATAGAATTTTTTATGGGAATAGAAAAGGCAACTTTTCTCAATCTTTTGGGGTTATTTTTAATGTAGCTAATTATATAAATCAAAGTATTGAAGATCAAGATTTAAAAGAAGAAATAAGAAACAGATTACGTAAATATAGTTCTTCTTTTCAAGGAAGTGGTATTCCTTCAAGAGAACTAAGAAATTATATTTGTTTTGATAGTCCTAAAGTTATGGTAAAGAAATAATAGAAAAGTCTTACATTTTGTAAGATTTTTTTATGTTATGGGATAGGAACAAGATAAAACCACCCTTTTTAAGGGTGGATTTTTACTTTTTATCTAAACTAGCTTTAATAAATGATTTAAATAATGGATGAGCTTTTGTTGGTCTACTTTTAAATTCAGGATGGAATTGACAAGCTATAAAATGAGGATGATTAGGATATTCAATGATCTCTACTAAATTACTTTTATCATTAACGCCAGAAATTACTAAACCGTTTTTTTCTAAAATATCACGATATTTATTATTTACTTCATAGCGATGACGGTGTCTTTCTATAATAAATTCTTGATTGTAACTTTTATAAGCTAAAGTATTCTTTTTTAAGTGACATTCATAATTGCCTAGTCGAAGAGTTCCTCCCATATTAACGATAGATTTTTGGTCGGCCATTAAATCAATAATTGGATTTTGACACAATTCATCAAATTCAGTAGAGGAAGCATCTTTTATGCCACATACATTTCTTGCAAATTCGATTACTGCAAGTTGTAATCCTAAACAAAGACCTAAGAAAGGAATATTCTTACTTCTTGCGTATTCAATAGCTTTGATTTTTCCTTCTATACCACGATTACCAAATCCACCAGGCACAATAATTCCTTTTGAATTTTCGAATATTTTATCTAGATTTACTTCGTCTTCCAATGTTTCTGAGTCAACCCAATTAATTTTTACTTTGGCTTTATAAAAATATCCAGCATGCTTTAGACTTTCAACTACTGATATATAAGCATCATGTAATTCAACATATTTACCAACTAAAGATATTTCTATTTCTTTATTTAATGAGTTAACAGTATCAATTAGTTGTTGCCATTCTGCTAAATTACTCTTTTTAATATCTAAACCAAATTGTTTTAATACAATTTCATCCATTTTTTGATTATAGTAATTAATTGGAATTTGATAAATGTTTTTTACATCAACACTATCAATAACATTTTCAACTGGAACACTACAGAATAAAGAGATTTTAGCTTTAAGACTCTCATCTAGTTCGATAGGAGATCGACATACAATAATATCTGGTTGTATTCCCATTCCTCTTAAGTCCATAACACTATGTTGTGTAGGTTTAGTTTTTAACTCATTGGATCCATAAATAAAGGGAACTAAAGTAGTGTGAACAAACAAAGTGTTTTCTCTTCCTTGTTCATTTCTCATCTGTCGTAATGATTCAATAAAAGCCTGAGACTCGATATCCCCAACCGTTCCACCAATTTCAGTAATGACAATATCTGCATTACTACTAGTTCCAGCTTCATATATTTTATTTTTTATTTCGTTAGTAATATGTGGAACTATTTGAACTGTTGCTCCTAAATAATCTCCATGTCGTTCTTTTTCGATAACACTAGAATAAATTTTACCGGTAGTAATATTTGAAGTATAATTTAATTCTTCATCAATAAATCTTTCGTAATGTCCTAAATCTAGATCAGTTTCTGTTCCATCTGCCGTTACAAATACTTCTCCATGTTGAAAAGGAGACATAGTACCTGGATCGACATTAATATAAGGATCAAACTTTTGCATAAATACTTTATAACCACGGGATTTTAAAAGTAGGGCTAAGCTTGATGCCGTTATACCTTTACCTAAACCAGATACTACGCCTCCTGTTACGAATACATATTTTGTCATAAATTCACCTCTCAACAAATATATTTGAGAGAACTAGGCTCTTTATAATTATATCATAATTTATAAGATATTGATTTATTTTTCTAAAGTTTATATAATAAAGTTGTTTAGGTGATTATATGAAAATAATAGAGCCAAAAATTTCTTCGGATCTAGAAGTTAAGGATAAATTTGAACCGCTTGATGAAAGTTTTTACAATTGTATTTTTAATGAACAGAAATTAGATAATATCACAATAAGTGGGATCGAATTTAATGAATGTATCTTTAAAAGTATTGACTTTAGTCATGCTAAGTTAGATAATATTGATTTTGTTGATTGTATTTTTGAAAATTGTGATTTATCCAATTTAGAATTTACTAAAAAATTATTCTTAAGATGTAAATTTATAAACTGCAAATTAGTAGGAATTATCATTAGCGAAGAATTATTGCAAAATATTGTTTTCGATAATTGTAATTTAAATTATAGTAATTTTCCTAATAATAAATTAAAAAATATTTTATTTAAGGATTGTTTGTTAGAAAGAAGTCGTTTTTTAGAAAATAATATGGATAATGTTAATTTTAATAATTGTGATTTGACTTCTAGTGAAATTTTTAGGACTTCTTTAAATAAAATTGATTTATCGACTTCTAAAATAGAAGGAATTGCTATTGATACTTATAGTATTAAAGGAGTAGTAGTAAATTCTTATCAAGCATTACTTTTATCTAAAATATTAGGAATAGTTATAAAAGAGGAGTAGGTGTATGAATGAAAAAGTGTGTAGTTATATATAATCCCAATAGTGGTAAAAAGATTAAACAAGAATTTTTAGCCGCATATTTAGATATTCTTATGGATTATTCTTATGAACCAGAAGTAATTTTTTCTAAGTATAAAGGTCATATTACTAAAATAGTTTCAGAATTAAGACCCGTAGATTTAGTGATTACGTTAGGAGGAGACGGAACTTTTAATGAAGCGATGAATGGTAATTTTTTAAGAGATGAAAGATTATTACTTGCTCATATTCCTCTTGGTACAACTAATGATATTGGAGCTATGTTTGGTTATGGTAAAGATGTTATTAGCAATTTGAAACTTCTGTTAGAAGGAGAAGTTAGGGATATGGATATCTGCTGCGTTAATGGAAAACCATTTGTATATGTAGCTGGATTTGGTAAGTTTATGAATGTTCCTTATGAGACTAGCAGGGAACTAAAGAAAAAACTAGGATATCTTGCATATTTAGTAGAGGGTGCTAAAGAATTTTTTAACATGACTAAGTTATATGAGTTAAGTTATACTATTGATGATGAAACTTATCATGGACTTTATTCTTTTTTGATTATTTCTAATGCTAATAGAATAGCAGGAATTAATAACTTTTATAATGATGTCAAATTAGATGATGGAAAGTTTGAAGTATTATTTTGTAACTTGTCTAGAAAACAAGATGTTTTAAAGACTCTATATTATTTAAGAACAAGTGATATTACTAAAGTTCCTGGGTTTTATTTTCATAAAACAGATAACTTAAAAATAACATTTAAAAAACCGGTATTCTCTTGGTGTGTGGATGGCGAACATTTAGAAGAAGAGAGAACTGATTATGAAATTACTGTTAAGAAAAATGTTAAAATATTGTTACCTAAAAAAAATGTAAATACTTTATTTCAAAAAAACTATCTAGTAAATAGATAGTTTTTTAATTAAATAAATTAAGCCATTCCTGCAGTTCGTTTTCGTGGTGAAAGCCATTTAGATTCTCTTTTAATTTATTTTTATTATTTAGTATTAAATCAATATATTTATTATAATCGTTTTCTTTTAGATCAATTACAATTCCATTTTCTAAATTAGTTATTTGTTCTTTAGAACTTTCAAAATTAGTCACAATAACGGGTGTATTTAATATTTTTGCTTCTGTTATTGAGTTACACCATGATTCATCATCGCTTAATTGAACTAAATAATCTGCGTGTTTAATATATGGATAAGGATTTTCTTGATATCCTACAAATTCAGCTTCTTTAATATCTTTAAAATTATCTTTTATTTCTTGTTCTTTTTTTCTTCCTTTTCCCACAATTTTTAAAGAAAAATTTATCTTGTTTTCTTTTAAAGTATTAGTTAGAAGGAGTAATCTTTCAAATCCTTTTCCACTAGATAATCTAGATACTACTGTAAGTTTTAAAGTGCTATCACTAATATCAGAAAAGGGATTGCAAGGAAGTGCTAAATCTTTAATGTTTTTATCCATAAAATTATGGATAACTTGTCCTTCTTTTTTAATATTTAAATGATTTTTAACAGCATTAGATACGCAAATAAAATGATCCATATCATTGACAAACTCCTGATCATCAAGTAAACAATTAGGAAGAATTCTTGGCATACTATGAATCCACGCAATATTCTTTCTAGCTCTAATTAAATTTTTTAGTTTTTGGTAGTCAAAATATAAATAACACCAAACACATACATCACAATTAATTGTTTGTTCTTCAATTTTATATACATTAGCATATTTTTTTAAAATATTAACAATATTAGGATCTAGAATTGAGTCATCGGTATATACGATATCTATATCATAATTTTGATATATCTCTTTTGTTAATAATTCTAGACATTTTTCAATACCACCACTGATTAGTGTTTTGTTATAAAAAACAATTTTCATGAAATCACTCCGTGCTAATACTATACTATATAAAAACTGGATTATCAATATAGAAAATTTAAATAATTGACAACGAAAAAAAACTATACTACAATAACCTTGTTACTTGCAATTGACTTCTTAGGAGGTTCTTATGAATAAACTAACGGTAGTGATACCAGCAAGAAACGAAGAGATGCATATTGCAAATGTAATTAAAAATATTCAGAAATGTGAATTAGTAAGTGAAATTCTAGTTGTAAATAATAATTCAAAAGATAATACACGAAAACTTGCTTTAGAACATGGTGCAAGAGTGATTAATTGTAAAAAAGTAGGCAAGGGATATGCGATGGAAATGGGTATTAAATATGCTAGCGGAGATCTTATCTTATTTGCAGATGCTGATATTGATAATTATAATGAAAATTTTGTAAATAAAATGATTACACCGTTGTTGAAAAACAGGTGCGATTTTGTAAAGTCTACATTTAAAAGAAAATCTGGTCGGGTGACCAATTTAGTTGCAAAACCACTTTTGGAATTAACGTTTCCAGAACTATGTAAATACAATCAACCTTTAAGCGGTATTATCGCAGGTAAGAAAGAATTTTTCGAACAAATTATTTTTGAGAAAGATTATGGAGTAGATATAGGTATTTTGATTGATTTATATAATATGGGAGTAAGGATACGAGAAGTTAATATTGGGAGTATAGAAAATGATTCTCAAGATTGGAAAAATTTAATTGATATGTCAAGGCAAGTAACGGCGGCTATTTTAAAAAGAGCCTTTCTATGTGAAAAGAGAAATGAAGAGATTAATTTAGTTAATTCATTGGACTATTGAAATTCAATAGTCTTTTTTTTAAAATAAAAAAAGCTACTATTCTTCAATGTAGCCATTTTGTGTTAATTTTCTAATAATTTCTTTTTCACTTGGTTCTCCAGTAAGACGATTAATCGTTGTCTTTTCTTTTCCGTTTTCTATAAATACAACGGTAGGAGTACCAAAGGATCCGAAATCTCTTACTATTTGAGAATATTGTTCTTCATTGATATTAGAAAAATTTAATTGTTTTGCTTCTATTTGATATTCTTCTAATACATTTTCAAATCTTGGAGTAAATACAGCACAATGAGTACAACCATCTTGAACAAATTCTAAAATAAAAGATTCTTCGTTATCCATCATTTCATATAATTCATCAAAAGTGATTTCTTCTAAATATGATGATTTATCTTCACTATTACATCCAGTTACTAATAAAATGGATG
>CALVYX010000076.1 GCA_944372315.1 uncultured Bacilli bacterium | reverse complement strand
TAAAACTCCTTTCTTGAATAAGCACCATCTGAAGCATATTATAATCATTTGAATAGATAAATTCCATAATTAAAGTTTGAACAGTTAAATTCCATTTAAGGGTAGAATTTACTTTTTCATTTCACTTTAAGGTAGTATTTACTATCTTTTTTTGACTTTTATTAGAATAGAGATTATAATATGATATATAAAATATAGAATGGACATAATAAAAATGGTGGTACTATGGAGAAAGATACAATAAGAAAGGTAAAAAGAGTCAAAAAAAGGATCAAAATTCATGAAAAAGCAGTTGCTATGACCGCTATTTCATTAATTTTAATTGCAGTGATTATTGCTGTTTGTTTTATATTTTTTGTTCCTAATATTAAATTATTAGGAGATAAAGTAATAACGTTGAAATTAGATGGCACTTATAAAGATAGTGGAATAGTTGCAACTTATCGCGGTAAAGATGTAACTGATGAAGTAAAAATAGAAGATAATATTGAATATGGTAAAGTAGGTACTTATAAAATAACTTACAGTATTAAAAAAGGAATTTTTGAAACTGTGAAAAAACGAACAATTAAAATAATTGATGATATAAAACCAGAAATTATTTTAGAAGGTGAAGAAGAAGTTACTATTTGCCCAGGCAAAGAATTTGAGGAAATAGGTTATAAAGCTACAGATAATTATGATGGGGATATTACCAAAAAAGTGGAAGTTAAAGAGTCTGATGATAAAATCACTTATACAGTAGAAGATAGTAGTGGTAATAAGGCAACTGTTACTAGAAAAATTGTACGAAACGATAAGGAAGGTCCAAAAATAACTTTAAAAGGTGATGAAACAATATACATCAAGAAAGGAGAAACTTTTAAAGATCCTGGATATACTGCTATGGATAATTGTGATGGAGATGTATCTAAAAATATCGAAGTAGAAGGTGAAGTAGATACTAGTCAAATGGGGACACAGATTATTACTTATAAAGTTAAAGATAAAAAAGGAAATGAAACTAAAACAACTAGGGAAATTTATGTTACTAGTCCGAATGGTCAAGGTGGAATGATTTATTTAACCTTTGATGATGGACCTAGCAATGTCACAGGACCAATATTAGATGTACTGAAAAAAAGAGGAGTAAAAGCTACGTTCTTTGTTATTAATCAATCAGATAATCTTAATTATTTAATTAAAAGAGCTTATGATGAAGGACATACGATAGGACTTCATTCTTATAGTCATCAATATAATTTGGTATATAAATCTACAAATGCTTATTTTGATGATTTAAATGCTATTAGTGAAAAAGTAGAAAAAATAACTGGTGAGAAATCTAAGATTATTCGATTCCCTGGTGGAGGTTCTAATACTATTAGTAAAAAGTATTCTCAAGGGATCATGACAGTGTTAACTAATGAAGTGTTATCACGGGGATATCATTATTTCGATTGGAATGTTGATTGTAATGATGCAGGTGGAGCTAAAACCAAAGAGCAAGTATATAGTAATGTAGTTAATAATTTAAGACATAATCAAGCCAATGTGGTTTTAATGCATGATTTTCAAAATAATTACAAGACATTAGAAGCATTAGATGATATAATAAGTTATGGATTAGCAAATGGTTATACATTTGCAGCAATAGATATGAGCACGCCGTTAGTTAGGCATAGAGTAAATAATTAAGGAGTGAGTTATATGAAAAGGAAAAAGGGGATTTTATTATTAGTAGTAGGATTACTTATATTAATTCCATCTATTGTTTTAGCAGCGCAACCGACAGTTGAATTATCAGGAGTTTTAAATGCTAAACCTGGTGATACTGTAGCGTATGATATTAAGATTAATTCTTCAGGGGATACACGTGCTTCTAAATATGAAGCTAATTTAGAGTATGATCAGAATATTCTTGAATTAAAAAGTATAACCGCTAAATCTTGGACGAAAGAAAGCGGTTCTAGTGATTTAAATTTCTCATATCAAGATGGAATTTCTGGAAGTTCTACTATTGCTACTATCACTTTTAAAGTTAAGGATAACGTTCCAAAACAAACAACTAATATTGCTTTAAAAGATATTAAGATTACAACTTTAGATGAAGAAGATAGTTCAAGTATTGTCACTATTTCGGAAAATGCTTCTCATAAGGTATCTTTATCTGTTAAGTCAACAGATAATACTTTAAAAGATTTAAAAGTCGATGGTAAAACAGTAGAAGATTTTAAAAAAGATAATTATGAGTATGAATTATCGGTTTCTTCTGATACTGATGAAGTAGAAATAAAAGCAACACCAACAAACGCTAATGCAACATTTGAAGAGGGATTTGGTAATAGAGATGTTAAATTAGACTATGGAGAAAATGAAGTTTTAATAAAAGTGAAAGCAGAATCTGGTGAAATTCAGGTATATAAATTACTAATTACTCGTGAAGATGATCGTAATACTAATAATGATTTAAAAGAAATTATTATTAATTCTGGTAGAATAAAATTAGAACTATCTAAAAATAAAGTTAATTATACAATTAAAACTTACAAATTAAAAGAGTTAGAAATCGATGCTGTGCCAGTGGATGAAAAAGCAAAAGTAGAAATAGAAATACCTGATGAAATAATAGTTGGAGATAATGTAGTTACTATAACAGTAACTAGTGAAACTGGTGAGGAAAAAGTTTATACTTTAACATTTGAAAATAGTGATAAAGAATTAGATACTAAATTAAAAAATTTATATATCAAAGGTTATAATATTGATTTTGATAAAAATACGATGGTTTACCAAATTGTGTACAATAAAAAATATAAAAATGGATTAGATTTTAGTATTGTTACAGCTGATGATGAAGAGTTAGTTGGATATACTATTTTCTATAATGGAGAAGAAGTAACAGATGATACTAATATTTCTTTAAAACCTGGAGATAAGTATGAAATTCGAGTATATCCACTAGGTTTGGAAGAAGGAGATAGTAGTGAGACTACTACTTATACAATTGAAATAGTAAAAGATAAACGTGTTAGCTTTTTCTTAATTTTAGAAATTTTAATTGCTTTAGTATTGTTTGTATTAATAATTGTTCAAGTTGTAAAAAGAAATAAAAAACGTAAAAACAACGCTAATCAAGAGAACAATAATAATGTAGTATCTAATGAAAAATTGCAAGAAGAAGTAAATAAAACAAAAGTAATTGATACAGATGAATTAAATAAAATAAATGAATTAGATAAAGAATAGACTTATAGTTTATTCTTTACTTTTCTAGGAGGGATAATATGACTTTAAACAAATTTGCTCCTAGTATGTACAAAAAGAGTATTTTTGATGTTAATTATGATTTATTAAAGAAAAAAGGAATCAAATGTTTAATATTTGATTTTGATAACACTGTATCTAGTGTTAATACTAAAAGTACTCCAAAGGAAAATTTACAATTATTAAAAAAATTAAAAGAAAATTTTAAAATAATAATAGTATCTAATAATTTTAAAAGAAAGATTAAACCAATTTGTGATAAAATAGAAATTGAATTTATTTCTTTTGCTTTAAAACCATTAGCTCGAAGTTTTAAGAAAGTAATTAAAAAATATAAGTTTTCAAAAGATGAAATTTGTATCATAGGGGATCAATTAGTATCTGATATTTTAGGTGGAAATAAGTTTGGTATTATGACAATATTAATAGAACCTTTAAGTACAAAGGATTTAAAAATTACTAAATTCAACCGTTTTATAGAAAAGAAAATTTTAGCAAGGCTTGAAGAAAGTAATATTTTAGAAAGAGGTAAATATTATGAGTAATGAGAAAAAATACTGTATTGGATGTGGAGTATTGCTGCAGGATGAAAATATGACGATGGAAGGTTATACTACTAGTATTGAAAATGATATATGTAGTAGATGTTTCAGAATGAAAAATTATGGTGAATATCAAATTGTTACAAAATCTAATGAAGATTATATTGATATTTTAAAAACTGTTAATAAAACTAATGATTTAGTATTATATATTGTTGATTTATTAAATTTAGAACGTGATTTAAAATATATAAGAAATTATATTAATAATAAAGTAATACTAGTTTTAAGCAAAAGAGATGTTTTACCTAAAAGTGTTAAAGATGATAAGTTGATAGATTATTTTAAAAAGATGGATTTAGATTATCAAGATATGATTGTAGTGAGTCCTAATAAAAATTATAATATAGATGCATTATTACTTATGATTAAAAAATATAAAACAAGTAAGAATGTATATGTAGTAGGGCATACTAATGTTGGTAAATCCACTCTTATTAATAAATTAATGAAAAATTATTCAGATAATGAGTGTGAACTTACTATTTCGCCACTTCCGTCAACTACTCTTAATAAAATTTCAATTAAATTAAGTGATGATTTAATGTTAATAGACACTCCTGGTTTAATTGATCGTGGTAATATTGTGAATTATGTGGACCCATTATTATTAAAGAAGATTAATCCTAAAAAAGAAATTAAACCTAAAACCTATCAAATAAAGAAGGGACAATGTTTAATAATAGGGGGACTAATAAGAGTAGATTATCAAGAAGGTGGAAAGAATAGTTTTACTGTTTTTATGTCTAATGATTTAAAGGTGCAAAGATTTAATATGTCACGTCAACAAGCGTTAAAAGATTTACATCCTAATGAACTTAATGTTTTATATCATGAAGATATAGTGGTTAATGGATTGGGATTTATTAAAGTTGTTGAAAAAGCTGATGTTGTAGTTTATGCTGACAAAAATGTTGAGGTTTATACTAGAAGATCGTTAATATAGGGTTCTAATTATAATATTAGAACTTTTTTTAAAAGTTTAATTAAATTTAATATTATATTATGTTATAATGATTATGGGTGAAAATATGCGAATAAACATTAAATCAATCGATATTAATTACATACAATATGGTGAAGGTAATAGTGATATTGTCCTACTTCATGGTTGGGGACAAAATATAGCAATGATGAAGCCACTTGGTGATAAACTTGCTAAAAAACATCGCATTACTATTATTGATTTACCTGGATTTGGTGAATCAAGCGAACCCAGAAATGCATTAACTATTTATGATTATAGTGATATTCTAGATGAATTTTTACAGAAATTAAAAATTAAAAAGCCAATTTTAATTGGACATTCCTTTGGTGGAAGAATTTCTATTATTTATGCATCAAAAAAAGAAGTAAATAAATTAGTTTTATTTGGAAGCCCATGCATTGCCAAACATACTCATCCTTCTTTAAAAGTAAAAACATTAAAGTTTTTAAAAAAAGTTCCAGTTGTAAATAAATTAGAAGGATTCGCTAAAAAACATATTGGTTCTAGGGATTATAAAAATGCTAGTGAAACGATGCGTAAAATATTAGTAAATACTGTAAATGTTGATTTGAGTGAATGTTGTAAAAAAATTAAATGTCCTACTTTATTAATTTGGGGAGAAAATGATGCGGAAGTCAGTGTAGAAGAAGCAAAAGAGATAGAAAAATTAATAAATGATGCTGGTTTAATCGTTTTACCTAATTCTACTCATTATGCGTATTTAGAAAATTTAAATTATGTGGTGAATATTTTGAAAAATTTTTTATGAGGTGATTAAATATGGTTTTGTATTATCTTTCATACTTTTTGATTATAATTTATGTAGTGTCGGTTAGTCTTAGATCTTATCACATGTTACAACAGAACCTTTATAATGAAAATAATCGTTATTTAAAATGGGTATGGAAAAATAAAAAGTTAATTTTTACTAATTTAGATTTATATGGAATTGTTTTCTCATTTTTTATATTACTTACTAGCAATATTCCACTAATTAACTTTTTTCTAGTTATTTTGATGAGTGTTTATGTCGTAGCTTATTTTAAATATTTAGAGCAAAGAAAAACTGATCAAAATAAGAAACCATTAGTTGTTACTAAACGTGTAAGGAGATTAATGGTAACGGTTAATATTTTATATTTAATACCAATTATTATTTCTATTTTTGCTAATCATTTAGCACCAATATGTTTATTGGTTTTAACCATTATGACTAGTCTTAATTTTTATATTATATTTATAGCTTTAATAATTAATCATCCAGTTGAGCGTATTGTATATCATTATTATGAAGCTAAGGCCAAGGAAAAATTAAGAAGTATGCCTAATTTAAAAATTATTGGTATTACTGGTAGTTATGGTAAAACTAGTTGTAAAAATATTTTAGCGGATATATTAAATGTTAAGTATAATGCACTACCAACGCCAAAAAGTCTAAATACTTTTAATGGACTTATGATTACTATTAATAATAAGTTAAGCAAGTTTGATGATATTTTTATAGCTGAAATGGGAGCTTATGTTGTTGGCGAAATTCATAAATTGTGTGAATTAGTTGGGCCTAAATATGGAATCATCACTTCTATAGGTACTGCACATTTAGAAACTTTTGGAAGCGAAGAAAATATTCAAAAAGGAAAAATGGAATTAATTGAATTTTTGCCAGAAGATGGAATAGGAGTATTAAATGCTGATGATCCTAAACAAAAATCATATAAAATAAGTAATAATTGTAAGATTCTATGGATTGGAATTGATAATATAGAAGATGCTGATGTAATAGCTAAAGATATTAAATGTAGCAGTAATGGAACGACATTTAATGTTAAGTTTAAGGGAAATGATAAGGAATATAAGTTTGAGACTAAATTATTGGGACGTCATAATGTTTATAATATTTTATCAGCATTAACTTTGGGTTATGAATTTGGCATTAGCATTAAAGATTTACAATTAGGGGTTAGAAAAGTAAGACCTGTTGAACATCGATTAGAACTAAAGAAATTAGGTAATTTTTATCAAATTGATGATGCTTATAATTCTAATCCCATAGGAGCTAAAAGCGCTTTGGACGTTTTAGATATGATGGATGGAGATAAAGTTGTGGTAACACCTGGTATGGTAGAACTAGGACCTAAAGAAGAAGAATTAAATGAAATATTTGGTGAACAGATTGCAGAGGTTGCGGATAAAGTAATTTTAATAGGAGAGAAAAGAACGAAACCAATCTATCATGGACTATTAAATAAAAAGTTTAAGAAAGAAAATATATATATTTCCAATGATGTTAGAGAAGCATATACTATTTTAAATGAAATAAAAGGTAGAAAGGATTTGTATGCGTTATTTGAAAATGATTTACCTGATACGTATACGGAAAAATAGGAGGATGATAATATGATTAGAGTAGGAGTTATTTTTGGAGGAGAAAGTGTTGAACATGAAGTAAGTATTATTTCAGCTATTCAAGCAATGAATAAGATGGATACTGAAAAATATGAAATAATCCCAATATATATAACCAAAGATAGAGAATGGTATACTGGGGAGTCATTAAAAGATATAGAAATATATCAAGATTTGGATTTATTGAAAAGATATAGTAAAAATGTTGTTTTATATTATAAAAAAGGACGATTTATTTTACAATCTAAAGGTTTTTTCAAAAGGACTGTAAAAGAAGTAGATTTAATTTTTCCAATTGTTCATGGTACAAATGTGGAAGATGGAGTATTGCAAGGATATTTAAGAAGTATTGGAATTCCGTTTGTTGGAAGCGACGTATATTCAGCGGCGGTAGCTCAAGATAAAGTATTTCAAAAACAAATTTTTTCTTCAGCTAATCTGCCAATAACTGATTTTGTATGGTTCTTTGATTCTGAATATCTTGATGATCAAGAGTCTATTATTAAGAAAATAGAAAAATTAAAGTATCCTGTTATTGTTAAACCTGCAACTTTAGGAAGTAGTGTAGGAATTAATAAAGCGAATAATAAAGAAGAATTAGAAAAAGCGATAGAAGATGCTATTACTTACGATAATAAAATAGTAGTAGAAGAAATAGTAGATAATTTAATGGAAGTTAATATTAGTGTTCTTGGAAATTATGAAAATATGAGTTTGAGTGAAATCGAACAAGTAATGACGGATAACGATTTACTTACTTATGAAGATAAATATATAGGAGGTTCTAAAAAAGGAGCAGGTTCTGCTAAAGGAATGGCTTCCGCATTAAGAAAAATACCTGCTGATATTTCAGAAAAATTAAAAGAAGAAGTACAAGATATTGCTTTAAAAGCATTTAGAGAATTAAATTCATCAGGGGTAGTTAGAATAGACTTTTTAATCGATAAGAAAAAGAAAAAAGTATATATTAATGAAATTAATTCTTGCCCTGGTTCTCTTGCATTCTATTTGTGGGAACCAATTGGAAAGGATTATTCTGAATTGTTAGATGATATGATAAATATTGCAATTAAAGATTATAAGAAAAGAATCAATAAGATTCATTCGTTTGATACTAATATTTTACAAGGATTTACTGGTACTAAAGGGGTTAAAGGATTAAAAAATATTAAAAATAGTTAAAAATAATAAGGGTGGTAGAATATGGTTGGAGCAATAGATTTAGATGTTAATAGTAAAATTAATTTACTTTCTAATTTGTCTTTTGATCACCCTTTGACTGATGCTGAATTTTATGATTTAGGGCAATTACTTTCATCTTCAGTATTATTATCTCAAGTATATTTTAAAGATAATATTGATATAGAAAGTATTGAAAAAATAAAGTCGTTATTAGAACTATTACCTAATATTGATGATGCTAAAGTAGAAAAATTCATTATGAAGAAATTATCTAATGATGAAAAAGTGTGGTTAACTAATACAAATTTTGCTAATATTGATACTTGGAATGTGGCATATTTAATAGAAGGTAATAAATATGAGATTACATCATTAACTAAGTATCGTATACTAAATGAATGGTTTAATCAAATAATAGAAGAACTTGGTAGTTTAGAAGATGTATCTATATTAGATAAGGTATGTTATTTATATGATCGTATTAAATTGTTTAATTATGATTCTTCTAGTAAATATAATCGCTTACCTGAAATAATTAGCAATAGAAAAGCTAGTTCTTGTGGATATAATCTTGTTTTTAAAGAAGTATTGTCTAGATTAAATATTCCTTCTTTTGTATGTAAAACTTCTATGAATGATGAAAATTTTGTGTCTTTAGTATCAATTAATGATGATGTTTATAAAGTAAATGGTATTTATTTATTTGATCCTTCTTCTGATACTATTTTCAAAGATCAATATCGAAATAATTTAGCTAGGCAGATGAATTATAATTTCTTTGCTATTACTTTAGATAAATATAATAATTCATTTTATAATGGTAATGCTATAGGACTATTAAAGCCATTATCGGCTAGAAATATGGATGAATATAATTATTATTTAAACAGTTATATTCGTCATTTCGGTAAAAGTGAAATAGAAAGAATAGAACAAGAATTCAATATGCCATTTAGCACTTTTTATGATAGAGTAAGAGATAGTAATGATATTTCTAAAGATACTATATTGAAAGTTATATCTAAAAGATTAGATAAATACCCAGATGTTTTCGTTAGTAAAGATTTCTTGATAAAAACAGTTACTGAAAATTATAATATGCGTAATACAGAATTATTTTCTAATAATTATGTAAAAAGGAAAAAAATGGATAGTTAAGTTTAATCTATCTTTTTTTTGTTTACATCTTATCGTAAAATCTAATTATTAGTTATTGAAAATTATTTTTTTGTCTGCTATAATTGATTTATAAAATAGAAGAGGAGGATAATATGAAAGATAGTAAGAATTTAGTGATTGGAATGCTATGTGCAGTACTTTGTATAATGGCTGTAGCTTATGCAGCATTTACTACAACATTAAACATTAATGGTAGTGCTAACATTTCATCAAACTGGTCAGTAATAATTCCTGCAAGTGATGGTATTTCATGTACTACACAAGCTGCTGCTGGTGGAAGTGAAGAAGGACTTTCAGCAAGTGGTACAGCAGATGGAGGAACTTCTGCAACATTTACAATGAGTTTTGTTCAACCAGGAGACTCTGCTACATGTACTGTTAAAATTAAAAATGCTGGTACTTTAAATGCTAAAGTAAGTGATGTTCAAATAACAGGAAATGATGCAACAGGTGCTATTAGATTTAGTGTTCAAGGAATTGATAATACTAAAAAATTAGCAGCTGCAGGTGAAATGACATTTACAGTTACTGGTACATATGATGCATCTACTTCAACTCAACCAGGTGCTGGAGACAAGACTAAATCATTAACAGTAACACCTATCTTTGTACAAGATATGGATGCTGGTGCATAAAAAACACATTTGTGTTTTTTTATGTAAAGTATTAAAAATGATATTGCATTTTTAATACAATCTTGTTATAATGAAATCATGAAAATAGGAGGAGATTAAATGAAAGATAGTAAAAATATTGTAATTGGATTATTATGTGCAGTTGTTTGTATCATGGCTGTTGCATATGCAGCATTTAGTACTACATTAAATATTAATGGTACTGCTACAATTTCATCTAACTGGAACGTAGCTATTACTGGTATTGAATGTGAAGCTACTGCTGTTGAAGGTGGAGAAGCTGCAGCTGTTACAAAAAGTTTTACTGGAACTACAGCAACATTTAATTTTACATTTAATCAACCAGGTGATACTGGACAATGTAGAGTTACAATTGCCAATACTGGTACATTAGATGCTGTAGCAAGTAACATCAGTATTGTTACAAAAGATGGTAGTACTGCAGCTACTGGATTAACTGATGGACCTATCCAATATCAAGTGAGTGGAATCAATCAAAATGACAAATTAGTTGCTGAAAGTGGAACTGCTACTTATACAATTGATGCTGAATTTGTTGACAATCTTGGTGGAGCTGCTCCAACAGGTGATCAAAAAACTAAAACATTAACTGTTACTATTGATTATACTCAAGATTTAACAGCTTAATAATAATAGGTAATTAAGATATAGAATTCTATATCTTTTTTATTTTAAAAAAAATAGCATAATATTTTTCTTGTTTTTTAATCTTTATAATGCTATACTTATAATGTAAATAGTAGAGGAGGATATATGAAAGATAAGGGTTTATTAATTGTAATGTTATGTGTAGTAGTTATAGTTATGTCAATTGCCTTTGCAGCTTTTAATTCAGCATTAAATATTAATGGTACAGCAAGTATTGCTTCAACTTGGGCAGTAGGATTTGATGAGGATAATAGTTCTTGTGAAGCAGGTGGTAGTGTTAGTATTTCAAGTAGCAGTACTGCTATAGTTGGATTTAACTTAGATGTTCCAGGCCAAGAAATCACATGTACTCTTACTGTTAAGAATACGGGTACACTAGATGCTAAATTAGATTCTATTATTGCTACACCAAGTGGTGATGCTCCAATAACATTTACTGTTACGCCATCTAATGATGATTTAGCAACTAGACCTGTTTTAGTAAAGACTAATGGAACAGAGACTATAACTGTAAAAGCTACTTATGATGATATCGAAGCTCAACCAGAAGATATAACTAATACATTTGTAGTAACAGCTAATTATGTTCAAAATTTAACACAATAATTAAACTAAAAAAATAAGACTTAATAGTTTTATTTTTTTTTGCCATGTGATATAATGATACATATAATAGGGGTGGTAAGATGCTAGATAAAAAAGGACAAGCATTGATTGAATTTGTTTTAATTCTACCAATTCTTATCATGCTTATTTTTGCGGTTATCGATTTTGGAAGAATTTTTGTCAATAAAAATGAATTAGAGACGTCTTTAGGAATAATTGATGATATAGATCGGGATAGTATTGATTATGATACACTTTATGACGAAATAAATAAAAATGCAACTTCAAAAATCGATGTGTCTTTACAAGAAGATAACGAAGGATATTTAACGGTTACATTACAGAGAAATATTGATCTTATTACACCGGGTTTAAATTTAATTCTTACTTCACCATATCCAGTTACAGCTACTAGGGTGATAAAATATGAACAATAAAGGTCAAGCATTAATTTTCTTTGTTTTAATTCTTCCGCTTTTATTATTGCTAGCAGCATATATCGTTGACAATACTTATATTGCTTATAATACTAACAAGCTTAATCAAATTAATAAGTTAATAGTAAAAGATGCTGTTATAAATAAAATGACGAAAGAAGAAATAAAAGAATACGTGGAAAAAAACGATAAAGATATCAAAATAGATTTTATGTTTGTAAGTAGTGAAAAAGTAGAACTTACTTTAAAAAAAGAAATCAAAAGTTTATTTGGTAGTATTATTGGAAAAGATCATTATACTTTAACTTCAAAAGAAAGTTTTGATTATACTAATGATGATTTTCCACCATATCAATAAAATAAGGATGTGATAACATGGCTAAAGTTAGAAAAGGTAAGGTAATAACAATTACATCAATGAAAGGCGGAGTAGGTAAGTCTATTGCCATTTTACAATTAGCAGCCGTTTTAAAAAAGATAAAGAAGAGAATTTTAATAATTGATTTAGATTTGTATAATGGTGATATTGCTTTTGCCCTTAATTTAGATGTTAAAGGAAATATCTATAATTTGTGTGATGATGTAGCTAACAACCGTTATAAATATGACGATAATAAAGAATATATTGTTAAGTACGATGAATATATTGATGTTTTAGCATCTCCTAAAGATCCAAGACAAGCTTCTAGAATTGATCGTAAGTATTTAGAAGTAATTTTAAGAAGTTTTGCAAATCGTTATGATGTAGTACTAATAGATACAAATCATATTTTAAGTGTTACTAATATGGTAGCATTCGAATGTTCGGATACTATTTTAGATATTTTTACTAATGATTCATTAGATATTAAAAGTACTAAAGTTTTTGTATCTATTTGTAACAATATGAATGTTGATAATTTATTATTAGTTTTAAATAATGCAGTAGATGATAGAAAAAAATATTTTAGTGAATATGATATGGAGAATCTTATTAATGAAAAAATTAATTTTATTATTCCAAAATCATTTTATGTAAGGGGAATTGATAAATATATTATTGAAGGCAAAACTTTAGATGTTTTTGAGAAAATGTTAAATAGTAATTCTAAAGATTCGGTTAATTTTTCTCATTTAGCTCTTAGATTATTAGAAGATAATAAAGAGGAGGATGAAGATGAAGAAAAATAGTTGGTTAAAAGAATTTGAAGTAGAAAACGAAAATATTGATGGTAGTTATAGCAAAGATGTAACAAATGATTATGATATTTTTAAAGATAAAGATTTATTAGATAAATTTAGAAATACTATTATTCAAGAATTAATTGATAATCAAATACCAGATGAGAAGTTATTAACACAATATATTAATGAAGAAATAGATAGAATTACAGAAGGTTATGATTTGTCTAATGTGGAAAGGAATCATATCTTCAATCTAATTGAAAATGAAATCAATGGATATGGACCAATTACTGAATTACTAGAAGATAAAAATGTAACAGAAATTATGGTTAATGGTCCTAATGAAATTTATATTGAAGTAGATGGACAATTGTTAAGAGATAACTCTGTATCGTTTATTAATGATGATCATATTATTAGAACGATTCAGCGAATTGTTCAACCATTAGGTAGAACAATTGATTCTAGTAATCCAATGGTTGACTCTCATTTACCAGATGGTTCAAGAATTAATGCTATAATTCCACCATTATCTGTCAAAGGCCCTGTTATGACAATTCGTAAATTTAAAGAAAGTATTAGTAATATTGAATCTTTAATAGGAAATGGTACAATGACACCTTATATGGCAAGATTTATGGATGCTTGTGTTGAGGCAAAATTAAATATTGTAGTTTGTGGTGGAACAGGATCAGGTAAGACAACGCTATTAAATGTTTTATCTAATTTCATTAATCCGGATGAGAGAATTATTACAATAGAAGATGCCGTTGAACTTAAATTAAAACAAAGTCACGTTATTTCGTTAGAGACAAGAAATGTTAATTATGAGCGTGAAGGAGAAGTAACAATAAGAGACCTAGTTAGGAATTCATTACGTATGAGACCAGACCGTATTATTGTTGGAGAAGTTCGTGGTAAAGAAGCATTTGATATGTTACAAGCTATGAATACTGGTCATGATGGGTCATTAACTACACTTCATGCAAATTCCGCAGAAGATGCTCTAAATAGATTGGAAACCATGATTCTAATGGGCGGAATTGATATCCCATTAAAAGCTGTAAGGGAATATATAGAGAAAGCTTTAGATATTGTTATTAATATTGAAAGACTTAGTGATGGTAGAAGAAAAGTTACTAGTATTTCTGAAGTAGTAGGTTTTGATGGAGAGAATATTTTACTAAAAGAAATATTTGCTTTCCGCCAAAAAGGGCTAACTGATAAAGGGGAAGTAAATGGAGAATTTATTTTATATAATTATATTCCCCAAGTATATAAGAAAATGAAAAGTAGAGGAGTTACTTCTGTAGATGATATTTTCATGGGAATTGAAAACGAATTAAATAAAAAAGATAAGAAGAAAAAAGACTAGGAGGGATCACTATGCCAAGTGGTTATAATATAAATTTACTTATTGTGCAAATAATTATTATTGTATTATTATTTGGCATAGTAATATGGCTATTAAGATTAAATCGACTTACTAGATTGGAAAGACGTTTTAGTAAGTTTACAGTGAATACTATTAAAAGTAATGGATTATCACTTTTTGATAAACTAATAAAAATGTATCATTATAGTCAAAAAAGAATGTCGAAATTCTTATATAAGATTAAAATTTTTGATGAATATAGTAAGAAATATGAAAAATATTGTGATAATACTAGAATAATTAGAGAAGATCCAATGGATTATATGTCTAATAAAGTCTTTGCAGGACTTGCTATGATGGCTTTGATTGTTGTATCTGATGTTTTTCAATATAAGCCTATTACTTTTTTTCAATTATTTTCAACTTTTCTAATAGGATTTTTTATACCTGATGTTTTCTTGATGTCTAAGACTAAAATGCGTAAAATACAAATAGAAAAAGATATGCTAAAAGCAATTATTATTATGAATAACTCATTTAAATCAGGACTTAGTATTATGCAAGCAATTTATATTGTTTCAACAGAATTAACAGGACCTATTAGTGAAGAGTTTAAGAAAATGTATATTGATTTAAGTTTTGGATTAAATATGGAGGTAGTATTTGAACGCTTTACTAAACGAATAGATACTAAAGAAGCAAGATATATTACAACTTCCTTAAATGTTTTAAATAAAACTGGTGGAAATATCGTTCAAGTTTTTGCGTCTGTGGAACGTAATTCATTTACTAGAAAAAAATTACAAGAAGAATTAGGGGCACTTGCTGCATCAGCTAATGCAATATTTAAAATATTAGTAGCAATACCTGTTCTATTATTTGTTGGTATCTTTATACTAAATCCAACATATTTTGTACCTCTATTTACTGATCCTATAGGAATTTTCTTATTAATAGTGATAATTTTAATATATATATTATATATAATTATTATAAGAAGAGTAATGAAAGTTAAGGTGATGATGTAATGAAAAAAAAGAAAAAAAGTCTTAACTTAGCTTATAAAATTTATTCTGAAGATACAATTAATAAATATCAAAAACGAATCGATTTATTGGGATATAAAAACTCTTATGATGCAGTTATTTTCTTAAACGTAAGACTTTTAACTACCATATTTTTGTTTTTTATGTTATTATATATATTCGAGTTGGGATTTATTATTGCGCCAGTGATATCTATAGTTTATTTTTACTTTTTACCTAAGATAATAATTGATAAAAAAGTAGCAGCTAGAGCAGATAGTTTAGATAATGATGCTATGTATTTCTTTGAGGTTTTAACTCTATCATTAGAGACAGGACGTAATTTAAAAACAGCATTAGAAATAACTGCTAATAGTATTGATTCAGAATTATCTTATGAATTTAGGCAAGCATTAAGAGAAGTAAGATACGGTAAAAGTTTAAACGAAGCGTTGGATAGTCTAAAATTAAGAATACCTTCGGATACTATTAATAATATTATTTTAAATATTGCTCAATCGAATATATTTGGTAATAGTATTATAGAAACTATGTATAACCAAATAGATTATATAAGAGATAAACAAATATTATCAGCTAAAGCAAAAATAAGTAAAATCCCTTTAAAAGTATCGGTAATATCAGTAATATTTTTTATTCCATTAATAATGTTATTGATTTTATCGCCAGTAATTATACAATTTTTAAGTTAGGAGTGAAGTTATGAGTGGACATTCAAAATGGGCAACAATACACAGAAAAAAAGGCGAATTAGATCAACAAAGAGGAAAAATATTTCAAAAAATAGCAAAAGAAATTTATGTAGCAGCTAGAGGTACTGATGGAAATCCTGATCATAATCCGGCTTTGCGTGCGGTATTAGAAAAAGCTAAGAGTAATAATATGCCTAAAGATAATATTCAAAAAGCAATAGATAAAGCAACAGGTGCTTTAGGTGGAGAAGATTATGAAGTAGTAAGATATGAAGGATATGGACCTAGTGGAGTTGCTTTTATGGTAGATTGCTTAACAGATAATCGTAATCGTACAGCGTCTCAAGTAAGGAGTGCTTTTACTAAAAAAGGTGGTAATTTAGGTACGGATGGGTCTGTTTCTTATTTATTTGAACGTAAAGGAGTAATCGTTACTGATAAGAGTATCGATGAAGATACAGCTATGATGATAGCTCTAGATAATGGAGCACTTGATTTTATTGTTAACGATGATAATTATGAAATATATACTGATACTGATCACTTTATAGCAGTAAAAGAAGCTTTAGAAGAAGCGGGTGTAAAAGAATTTATTACTAGTGAAATTACTTTTGTAGCATCAAACTTAATTGAAGTTGATGATGAGGCCAAAGAAAAAGTATTAGGACTAGTTGAAGTATTAGAAGATTTAGATGATGTACAAGATGTTTATTATAATTTAAGTGAATAAAGGTAGTTATCTATCTTTTTTCTTTAAGAGGAGTAAATTATGAAAAAGCTATTATTATGTTTATTAGTATCAATTTTAATTATAACTGGATGTAAAAATAAAGAAACTAACAACACAGAACCAAATGAAGTGGATAAAATAAAAGAGCAATTAAATGAAATGAGTTTGGAAGAAAAAATTGGTCAAATGTTAATTGTATCTTATCGAAGTACAGAAGCAGATGAGAATCTAATTAGTATTTTAAATGATGTAAAACCAGGTGGATTTATTTTATTCTCTGAAAATTTTGAAAGTTATGAACAAACTAAAAAGTTTGTAAATGATATTAATGCAACTAGCAAAATTCCAATGTTCATTTCTGTTGATCAAGAAGGTGGAACAGTTCAGAGATTGAAACAATTAACGGATCATGAGGTAACTGTTATTCCTCCTATGTATGAATTAGGTTTAACTAATGATGAAGATTTAGCATATGATGTTGGAAGAGTCATGGGTGAAGAATTAAGAGTATTTGATATCAATATGGATTTTGCTCCTGTGTTAGATATTTACTCTAATCCTAATAATACAGTAATTGGAACTAGAGCATTTGGAACTACTAGTGATACTGTTTCTAAAATGGCCTTATCTTTTTCTAAAGGATTAGAAAGTACCGGAATAATTTCCGTTTATAAACATTTTCCAGGTCATGGAGATACTGATGAAGATTCTCATTATACTTTACCAGTAGTAACAAAAACTAAAGAAGAATTACTTGATTTAGAATTAAAACCATTTATAGAAGCAATTGATGAAGGAGCCGATGTAATTATGATAGGTCATTTAGCTGTACCTAGTATTACTGGAGATGATACGCCGGCATCTTTATCAAAAGAGATTATAACTGACTTATTAAAAGAAGAATTAGGCTTTGATGGATTAGTGATAACAGATGCTTTGAATATGGCCGCATTAACAAATGATTATACTAAAAAAGAAATTTATATTAAGGCAATTAATGCTGGAGTTGATATTCTATTAATGGCATCTCCTAGTAAAGAAGCTATTCAAATCATTAAAGAAGCAGTAGTAAATGGTGATATTACAGAAGAACAAATAAATACTTCCGTAGAGAAAATTTTAAGATTAAAAGATGAAAAATTACCAAAAGAAAATAAATATACTAGTGATTATTTAGGCAGTAGTGAACACAAAGAAATTATTTCTAAAATAAAATAGGAGATATAAAATGAAATTAAAATTATTATTGGTTTTATCTATTTGTCTTTTGTTAGTTGGATGTGGTTCTAATAAAGAAGAATTAAAGTGTGATATAGGAGCAACAACTATAACAATAACAATACAAAAAGGTAAAATTATTAGTTATTATGATGAAATAGAGGGAGATTTATCACAAGATGAAATCGATGTATTAAATGAATCACATTTAAAAGATATAACTAACAATCAAGAGGCACTTGATAAATTAAGAGATGTAATAGCAAGTAGTGGTGGAAACTGTAATAGTAATTAAAGAACGTTTGAGAAATCATATGTTCTTTTTTTGTCAACTAAAAAAATTGTACAAATCTTGTATTGAAAAACTCTGGTGCATCCGGTTATCAATTGGAAATCTGATGTTGAAATTACTAGTGGAGATATCCATATGTCATTAAAGCAAATTGTTTTTTAAGTACACAACAGTGTATTTTTTTTATTGTAAAAAATATTTAGTTTGGTCTTTATATCTACAAATTTCGTCATTAATAATTTTTATAATAAAGACGTATATTTGATTAGTAGAAGGAGACCATTTATGAAATTAAAAAAGACATTTAAATTGATTCTAATTATAGCTATTTTTTGTGTAACTTTTTCTATAGGTTTAACATTACATAATAAAGAGGAAGAAAGTAAAACTAAGTCTAGTGATATTGATTCAATTAAAGTTCTTTTTAATGAGACTCCTTCTACAGTCAATAAAATAGAAGTACTAAGAAAGGAGTTTGATAATCAAGAGATACAAGCTATATTATCAAGTGAATCTATAGGGTTAAATAGTGCTGTTGTGCAAAGTAGTGACAATAATTTTTATATGGATCATGATATAAATAAAAATCATGATGTTGTAGGTAGTCTTTTTATGGATTATCGTAACAATTTCGATAGTAAAAAGATACTTATTTATGGTCATAATTCTGAAACACTCGAGACTGATTTTGGTAAATTAACAAAATATTTAAATGAAAAATTTAC
Source organism: uncultured Bacilli bacterium (assembly GCA_944372315.1). Next base: position 12,499 of record CALVYX010000076.1, on the reverse strand, counting down.
TAAAGAAAATCCTTATATGTATTTTGCTACTGGTGATGGAGTTACTAAATGGGAAATATTCTCCGTTATGATTGTTCCTGATAATACTACTACTCATACAAAGATCGAATTTTCTACAGTAGAAGAATTACAAAACCATATAAAATGGATGATGGAAGAATCAGTGATAAAGTTAGATGTTGTAGTTACTATTAATGACCAATTCATGACTTTGCAAACTTGTTACTATGAACCTTCTGATTCGTTTTTATTGATTAATCTTAAGAAAGTAGAGGATAATAATGAGTAAAACGATAAAAAAAATAATTAGTAGTTTTCTTATTTTAATAGTTTTTGTAGGAATGATACCAGTTCATGCAGAGACGAAAGGTGATTTAGTAGATCCTATAAATTCTATTGGTGATGATACAACTAATGGAGGGATAAAACTTACTAAGACCGTATCAACGGTAGATAAAGAAAAAGGAATTTATAATGTTAAATTTGATATTTCTAGTAAAGATTCAGTAAAATCTAATAGTGTGACTAATCCATTATATGCTGTAGTTGTATTTGATACCTCTGGAAGCATGTGTGAATCCTTTAAACATGAGTGTGGCGATAAATGGCAAAATGCTACAGAAGGCGCTATTAATTTTTCTAAAGAATTATTAGAAAAAGTAGAAGGATCTAAAGTAGCATTAGTTACTTTTGATAATAAAGCAACGGTAGCTAGAAGTTTTGATACGAAAGAATTAAAGTATTCAGATTTTAATGAACCTGATGGTGGAACTAATATGGCAAAAGGATTACAAGAAGCATTTAATTTGTTATCTAACATCAAAGAAGATAATGCTAAAAAATTTGTAATTTTAATGTCTGATGGTGAACCTCAAGTATATACTAATATATTTACAGATTATATAGCAAGAAAAGAAGCGAGTGATGCTGCAACTAATATTAAGAACAATAATATTGAATTATTTGCTGTAGGCTATGATACTACAGAAAGTAATGAAGAGTTTTTAAAAACTTTAGTTACTAGTCCTGATGCTAAGTATTATTCTTCAGGTAAAATTGATGATATTTCAACTAAGTTTAATAATATAGTATCCCATATTTCTAAATTTCCAGCTGGTGTTAATGTGACTGTTAAAGATATTATAGGAGATAACTTTAATTATGTAGATAAAAGTGCAACGGATGGAGTAATAGTGGATAATAATACTGTTACTTATAAAATAGATAAGTTATCTGAAGAGGAAGATATTACTTTTAATTTTAATATTCAAGTAAAAGACAATATTAAAACAGGATGGCATGACACTAATAATAATGCATCGATTAGTTATACAGATTCTTTAGGAGAAAATAAAAATTTAGAACTAGAAAAGTCTAGTAAAGTATATTGGAAAATTCCTAAATATGATTATGTAATTAATTACTATAAAGATGAAATATCTAAAGATAATTTAATTGATAGTATTAAAGGTAATGATGAATATGATAAAGAAATAACTGTGGAGACTACTTATAAATTACCAGAAGGATATTATTATAAAGGGGAAGAAATAAAATTTAATATTAAAGAAGAGGGAAATGTTATTAATGTAGTTTATTCTATCAAAGATAACTTAAGTTATTGTGTTAACTATTTCTATGATGGAATCATTGATATTAATGCAACGGAATGTTATTATGATCAAACATATGGTAAAGAGATAACTTCTTTTATAGATAAACCAAAAGAAGGTTATGTTTTTGATAATTTCGAACCTATCGTAGTTTTAGATCAAGAAGAAAATATCATGAATGTTTATTATAAAAAGGTTGCATCTGGAGAAATAGTACCACCTAAAACAGGAGTTGATACTTCTTTGGATGGAGTGAGTTTTGTTTCCATCTCTAGTTTAATTTTATTAGGAATTTACAGTGTAAAAAAGTATATTAATGTATAAAGAGTAGAAATACTCTTTTTTTTCTGTTATACTAAATATATAGTTAGGAGTGATAATTTGGTAAAGGTTAGTATCATTGTCCCTGTTTATAATGTAGAAAACTATTTAGAAAGATGTCTTGATAGTTTAATAAATCAAACATTAGAAGATATTGAAATCATAGTAGTAAATGATGGAAGTCCAGATAATAGTCAAAAAATTATTGATAGGTATAAAAAGAAAGATAAAAGAATAGTTTCCATTATGAAAGAAAATGGTGGATTATCTAGTGCTAGGAATTATGGATTAAAAAAAGCAACGGGTGAATATATTGGATATGTAGATAGTGATGATTGGATATCTCCATCTATGTATGAAAAGATGTATGATAAGGCAAAAAAAGAAAATAGTGATATAGTATCGTGTGATTATTATAAAGCTTATGATAATGGTACTAATATTAAAATGCCAGGATTATTATTAGAGTCTAGTGATATGAAGAAAAATTATATTATTAGTGTTCCTTGTGCATGGAATAAAATATATAAAAAAGGAATTATTAGTAATAAACATTGGCCAGAGCAAATGATCTATGAAGATTTTGCATCTAATCCTTTATTAGTAAAGAAAGTAAAAAAGATAAGTTATGTTGAGGAAGCATTATATTATTATTTTATAAGAGAGTCTTCCATTATGAATGATAAAGAATTTAAACCTAAATTCTATGATATTTTAAAAGCTAGTAAAATTTTAAGTGACGGAATTAATAAAGATAAATATTATTTAAAATATAAAGATGAATATGAATATTTAATTATTGATAATTTATTAAGAGATACCTATTTTAGATTAAAAGATGTAAGTGGTAGTGAACAGTTATTAAAGGACATTGTAGATTTTATAAAAGAAAATTATAGTGATTTTTTTAATAATCCTTATATTAAAAAAAGAGGATGGAAGTATAGGTTTATTACAAAACAAATTTATAAAAGACATTATAAATTATTAAATTTTATATCTAGGAGTTAATATGAAGAAAGTAAGTGTGATTATACCGGTTTATAACGTAGAAGATTATTTAGAGAAGTGTTTAGACTCAGTTATAAATCAAACATTAAAAGATATTGAAATTATAGTAGTAAATGATGGAAGTCCAGATAATAGTCAAAAAATTATTGATAGGTATAGAAAGAAAGATAAAAGAATAATTTCCATTATAAAAGAAAATGGTGGACAAGCTAGCGCTAGAAATTTAGGAATCAAGAAAGCTCGTGGAGAATTTTTGTGTTTTGTTGATAGCGATGATTGGATTGAACTAGATATGCTCGAAGTATTGTATAATAATGCTAAAGAAAATCATAGTGATATAGTTACTTGTGATTATTTTAGAGTGATGGATAATGTGTATACTAAAATGGCATTCATTCAAAGAAACGGTAATGATCCAATTAAAAATTATATTTTAAATTCTTCTGGCCCATGCTGGAGAATTGTTAAAAGAGATATTATTGTTGATAATAATTTATATTTTCCAGAAGGAATTATATACGAAGATTATGCAGTGGTTCCACTATATGCATTATTTTGTCATAAGATAACGCATGTAGATAAACCTTTATATTATTATTTAATAAGAGAAAACTCTACTATGACACAAAAAAAATTTAATAAAAAATTTAGTAATATTATTGATGCTAGCGATAATCTTTATAAGTTAGTTAGAAATAGTAAATATCATGATGAATACGAATATTCATTAATTATAAATTTACTAAGAGACAGTTATATTAGATTAAAAGAATATAAAGAAGGAAAAGATATTTTAAAAGAAATATCTAAATGGATTAAGACAAATATTCCTAATTGGTATAAAAACCCTTATTTAAAAAAAGAATCATATAAAACTAGATTATTTAATTTTTTAGTTTATAAAAGATGTTATAAATTATTAGATTTTATTCATAACATTAGAAAGTAGGTACTATGAAAAAGAAGAAATTATTATTTGTGATATGGACGTATTCTTGGGGTGGAGGAGCAGAAAATATATTAACTAATTTAGTGAATCATTTAGATCCTAATAAATACGAAATAGACATTTTAGAATATTTCCATTTTAATATAAAAAAAGAACCAGTAAATGATAATATTAATGTTTTACCTCCTATTGTAGATGTTAATCATACAAATAAGATAGATAAATTTTATAAGATGTTTTTAGTTAAACATAATCCATCTATACTAAGACGTAAGTATACTTATAAAAAATACGATTATGAGATTGCTTTTACAAAAATGATTCCTTCTTTTTTATTAGATTATAGTAGAAAAACGATTATTTGGTTGCATGGTCAAATTAGTAATGAAACAGATAAAAGAAGTGATATTAAATTACAAGATAAATACTTTAGAAAAGTAGATAAGGTTATCATGATATCTAAATATAATGAAGAAGTTATGACTAATATGTTTCCTGTTTTAAAAGATAAAACTGTAACTATATATAATTCTTTTAATTTCGATCTTATTGACAAGAAATCTAAAGAAGAAAAACTACCTAAAAGTAGTGTTCCTATTTTACTTTCTTTAGGAAGATTGGATGAAGTAAAAAATCCTTTGATGTTACTAGAAGTGGCTAAAAAACTAAAAGAGAAAAAGATAAAATTTAAATTACAATATATAGGACACGGTTCATTAATGGAAGAATTAAAAAGAAAAATAATTACTTTGGATTTAGAAGATGAAGTAGAAGTTTTAGGATTTAAAGAAAATCCATATCCATATGTAAAAAATAGCACCTTATTGGTTCAAACTTCTAAACATGAAGGCTTTCCTACTGTATTTGCAGAAGGACTTTATTTTGGTAAACCATTTGTATGTACTAAAGTAGGGGGTGCCGAAGAATTATCTGATAATAATCAATGTGGTTATGTAATTGATAATATGGATATTAATTTGTTTACAGAAAAAGTTATCAGTTTACTAGAAGATAAAAAGTTGTATAATAACTTTAGTGAACATGGTAGAGAAAATGTTAATCAATTTACAATTGATAAACAGATATCATCCTTTGAAGAGCTATTAGATTCCATAAAGTAGGTGAATTATGAAAAAAAAGGTTAGTGTTATTATACCAGTGTATAATGTAGAACTTTATCTAAAAAAATGCTTAGATAGCATTATAAATCAAACATTAAAAGATATTGAAATCATAGTAGTAAATGATGGAAGCCCAGATAATAGTCAAAAGATTATTGATGAATATAAAAAGAAAGATAAAAGAATAGTATCTCTTATCAAAGAAAATGGTGGACAAGGTAGTGCTAGAAATTTAGGATTAAAGAAAGCAAGTGGAGAGTATATTGCATATATTGATAGTGATGATTGGTTAGATTCCAATATGTTAGAAAGATTATATGAAAAAGCAGTTATGAAAGATAGTGATATTGTTATTTGTGGATATAAAAATATTTATCCAACTAGAACGGAAGATTTTTTATTAGATGAGAAGTTAATGAATGATACTATACAGGGAAAAAATAGTCGCCTCTTCAATCCTATTGGTACATGGTGTAAACTTTATAAACGTAAGTTTTTACTTGAGTCAGATATTCTTTTTACAACAGATAAGGTATGGTATGAAGATCTTTCTTATACAGTAAAATTATTAGCACTAACAGATAAAATAGAGTATGTTAATTTACCGATGTACAATTATTTAATAAGAGAAAATTCTACTATGAATAATTCTAAAATATTAAAGAATTTAGATTTATTAATTGCTTTTAATGATATTATTGATTTCTTTGTTGGAAAATCACTTTATAATAAGTTTTATTCTGAATTAGAATTTTTAGCAATTGAACATATTTTAATATATGGAGTTACTAGAGTTTGTAGGATAGTTGGGGATAAAAATACAAAAGCAGAAGTTATTAAGCAATTTAAAAATTATATAAATAATAAGTTTCCTAATTATAAAAAGAATAAATATTTAAAGAATTTATCTAGAAATAGAAAAATAATCTATAATTTATCAATAACTAAACAATATTGGTTAATATCTTTGATTTTTAAAATAAAAAAATAAAGATATTTATTTTAACAAGGAGAATACTATGGACTGGTTAGATATTAAAGAATTTATAAAAGATACATTTAAATATATCGTACTTATAATAGTTGTTTTAGTAGTTGCTATTTATGTTGTTAGCTTACAACAGGTAGTAGGACCTTCTATGTCTAATACATTAAATAATAATGATATAGTTTTATTAGATAAGATTAGTTATCGTTTTGTGGACATTAAACGTGGGGACATAGTATCACTTTATTATGCTGATACTAAATATCTAATAAAAAGAGTAATAGGATTACCTGGAGAACATGTAGAGTTTCAAGATAATAAATTATATATTGATGGTAAATATATAGGTGAAGAGTATTTAGAAAATGTTGAAACTTATGATTTCTCTTTAGATGAATTAGGTTATAGCAAGATACCGGATGACATGTATTTAGTTTTGGGGGATAATAGAGAAGATTCGTTAGATAGTAGAGATAAATCAGTAGGTCTTATATCTAAAGAAGATATTATTGGTAAAGTAAGAGTAAGAATTTGGCCATTAAATAAAATTGGAATTGTGAAATAGATTTAAGTAAAAATCTATTTTATTTTGTCACAAAAATTAATATTAAATTTTGTTAATTTTTTTATGTCGAATTTTGTTGTTTTTTGTAGACAAAATTAAATATTGACCTTATAATAAATAGTGAATTCAGGCATAGGGTATTTTCGTCGTATTTTATGGTTGAATGTAATTAATAGGGAGGTTTATTTATGAGTGGTAAGAAGAAGTATATTATTGCAATTGTACTATTTATCTTTATTGGACTAATGATATTTACTTTTGCTAATCCATTAGATGATGATGATACTAAAAGATTAGATAATGGTACTCAGTCTGATATTGAAGATGACGATAGCGGTAGTGAAGATGATGGACAAGATGATGAAATAATTACTGATGATGAAGACGACAATGCAACTGATAATGTTATCAATCCAGTTCCATTAGTAGATAATTCTTATGAATTAGCGTTACAAGCAGTAATTAATGCTGAAACAAAACTAGATGAAGAATCTTATAATGCAGCATTAGATTTGATTAATAAAGTAACAGATAATAGAAAAGAAGAATTAGCAGATCGTCTAGAAGAAGTTAAAAACAGTATTGATGTTATTGCTTTAGTAGAACAACTAGAAAGCAAAGTTAATACTTCAGCTGATAAAGATGATATGGATGATGCTAGAGATTTTAGAGCTGATGAAAAAATTATTGAAAAAGTAGAAGCATTACAAAATGCAAATGTAAAATCAGATTTACAAGCAACATTAGATGAATTAGCAAAATTATTAAATGATGAAAATGAACCAGTGATAAATATTGAAGACGGAGCAATATTATCTAGCAAAACAAAAATCGAAGTAGAAGATGAAAACGAAGTTACTATCACTGTTCAAAATGATGGAAGTACTGATAGTATTGAAATACCTAATGGTTATGAAGTAGAGGAAGGTAAATATTCATTAACAGTTGTTGATGCGGCATTTAATGAAGTTACCATTACATTTACTGTTGACTATAGTGATCCAGCATTTAATATAGCAAGTGGTACTCATAGCGATAGTGATATTAATGTAGTTATTAGTGATTTATCTTTCGATTATGTAGAAATTTATAATCAAGATGAAAATACTAAAGTGTTAGAAACAAAAGACGAATTTGTTTTAACTAGCGAAGCTACTTATCGTTTAACTGCATACGATAAATTAGGAAATGAAACAGTAATTTGGGTAGCAATTGATAAAGAAGACCCAACCATAGATGCAACAGGTACTGGTGTTGGTACTTACTTTAGAGATGATGTAACATTAACAGTATTTGATAAATTCTTAACTGAAGTAAAAGTTAATGATGATGTATATACTACTAGTGATTTTACAAACGAAGCAAATAATGAAAATAGAACATTTGAAAAAGTATATACTGAACCAGGTGTATATGATGTTGTTGCTAAAGATAAATTTGGTCATGAGGCTGAATATACATTTACAATTGATAAAACTATTCCAAGTGTAAATGTTAAAAATGGTGGATATTATAAAGATCCTATTACTTTGAAAATAACTGAAGAATATCTTCATAAAGCAGAACTTACTTTACCAAATGGTGAAAAAGTAACTGTTAATAGTGGATATGTTATTGACGGACAAGGAAAATATTATTTGAAAGTTCGTGATAAAGCTTATAATTTATTAGAAATAAGTTTCATAGTAGATTTTGAGGCTCCTAAGTTTAAACCAAATCAATGGAATTATACACTTGAAGTAGATAAAGATGCAGAATTTACATGTCCTGATATGAGTGACTATGTAACTGATAATTTATCTGGTGTGGCAAGTGTAGTAGTAGATAAATGGCATTCAAAACCAGATCAAACAAAAGTTGGTAAATTTACATGTCGTTATATTTCAACTGACAAAGCTGGAAATAGAGTAAGTAATGATTTACACTATACAGTAGTAGATACTACAAAACCTGAATTGCATCCATCATATTGGAGAAAAACAGTAGAAGCAAATAAAGATGCAGAATTTACTGAATTCCCAGAGGTATATGGAACAGACAATGCTAGTGGAGAAGTAAAAGTAGAGTTAATTAATAATACAGTAGATATGGGAACACCTGGGGAATATTATTTAAGATATAAAACAACAGATGCAAATGGGAATGTAGCTACTAATAAAATTTTTATTACAGTAGTAGATACTACTAAACCTGAATTGCATCCATCTTATTGGACAAAAACAGTAGAGGCACAAGAAGGTGCAATATTTACTGATTTTCCAGAAGTATATGGAACAGATAATGCTAATGGAGAAGTAAAAGTAGAATTAATTGGCAATACTGTTGATATGTCTACACCTGGTGATTATTATTTAAGATATAGAACAACAGATGCTAATGGGAATGTAGCTACTAATAAAATTTTTATTACAGTAGTAGATACTACAGCTCCTGTATATAAAGATTTAGGAATTTATGGTGGACAAACTTTTAATGGTAAAATGTATGTCACAAATGGAGATAAAATTTATATCAATGTTCATTTTAACGAAAAATTAGCTATTAATCCTATTGTAAAAATTAATGGTAAAGAGGTTTTCCAATATGAAGATCCTGTTGAAAAAGTAGATGCTAATGGAAATACTTATTATATTTATTCAAAAACTTATACAGTAAGTGAAGAAGATGGATTAACTGATGGAGAATTAAGTTTTGAAATTTATGGGTATGAAGATGAAGCTGGTAATGTAGGGACTCCATTAACTGCTCTTAATACGACTATTGGAGCTCAAAACGGGCAAATAATAGTTGATAAAACAGCTCCATCATTAGTTGTTGATGAAGGAGATAATCCACAAGTTCATGCTAATGATATTCTGCCATTTACAGTAGATGTTAAAATTAATGGTGTATCACAAAGAGTAGATTCTACAACTACAGATCCACAAGATGAATATGGAACATGGTTTGGTATATGGTATCTGCCAGATGGAGATTATGAGGTAATTGCAACTGACTTAATTGGAAATACTAAAACCGTTACATTTAAACAAGATAGACTTGTGATAACTGAAAGTGCAGTTGGTGCTAACTATATTGATGAAAATAAAGATGGTGGAACAATTAATAATTTTAATTCCTTTGCAATTAAATTTAATAGAGATTTAACATTTACTTATGGTTCTGCAACAGAAGGATTTAAAATAGAAATGTATTATAGTACTGATAATGGTGTAACTTATCAAAAAGATGAAAAAACTGTTATTAATAATTGGTGGGATAACACTTTATGTAATAGTACTACTACTAAATATCCAAATTCAGATTCTACATTTACTATCAGTGCTAATTCTCCAATATATTGGAGTGGTCAAAAAGTTTCTAGTAGATATCCTGAAATTTATCAAGCAATTCTTGATACTAAAGATACAGAAAATAAAGTTTATGTTAAAACAGTATTTACTGTGATTCAACCAACTTATACAAAAGTATTTGAACTTGATCCAGTAATATATTCTAAAGGTGGTACAGAAGTAACACCACTAGGATTAGCTGATTTTCAATAATTGTAAAGTTAGGACTGTAAAGTCTTAACTTTTTCTTTTGTTTGTATTTATTATGTGATAAACTAAATTTATGAATAGTAGTAGAAGGTGAAGTTATGGCTTATATTAAGTATAAAGAGTTAGCTTATTGTAGATTTTCACGTAAGATAGATGTTAAAGAATTACCAAAGTTTGTATTTGATTATGTAGAACAAGATGAGAATATTTGGTGTAGTTATTCTTCTTTTCGTAAGAAGTTATTGTTAACTGATCGAAAAATAATTATTTTCCTTCAAAAAGGTATTTTTGGTAAAACTAAAAAGATTCATTTCTTTCCTTATGTAAATATTTCATCCTCTGCTATTGAATATAAAGATTCTAGTACTAGTTTGTTATTCTCGATGGATAGTGGATATCAATTAACCATTAATCTTTCTAATACTAGTCCATCTGATAAAACAGAAATAAGACAAATATACTTTAAATTAATAGAGAAAATAGGAAAAAAAGAAAACCAGTAACTATCGTTTTCTTTTTTATTTGCTATAAAAATGCGTTTATGATATAATATACCTCAATTTAAGGGGGAATTATATGAATGTTATTTCTATTTCTTCTAAAAAGTTTTCTTCATTAACACCATTAAAATTATCTAAAGAAATTTTTAATACGGAAGGAAATATTTATGAATTTGAATATCGTGGACAACCAAAGATTTTAAAATATCTTCATCATTTGAATGGGCCAATATTTGCTAGTAAATTATACACAGTAGAAATGTTAGATAGTAATAGTGAATACTTACCAGAAAGTTTTTATTGTCCAGATTATTTATTTGCTATAGGTTCCACTGTATCAGGCTTTACAGTTCCTTGGGCTAAAGGAATTAATTTATCTACATTTCTAAATGATAAGCATGTTGATTTAAAAGAGCAAGTATATTATTTAAAAAAAGTAGGAGAACTTCTTCAACAATTACAAGCTATTAGAAAGTATACTCCTTTAAAAACTTTATATTTAAATGATTTGCACGAATCTAATTTTATCGTTAATACTGATAATAAACAGTTGTATGTAGTGGATTTAGATAGTTGTAAAATAGGTAGCAATTTATCATTCCCAGCTAGATATTTAACTCCTTCTTCTTTATTAAATGAAGTACATGGTAAATATAAAATTAATGATGATAATAGTATTCCTGGATATGTTATGGCTGATGAAAATTCTGATTTATATTGTTATAATATTATGATTTTAAATTATTTGTATGGTAATAATGTTAATTCTATGAATAGTTCAGAATTTTATGAATATTTAAATTATTTGAATAAAATTGGTGTAAATGGAAGTTTATTAAATAGTTTTAGTGCTATTATTGTGAATAAAGATAATGAAAATCCAGTTAATTATTTAGATTACTTAACTACAGAACAAATATATAGAGCTAAAAGTATTGTATATAAAAAGACTAAAAATAGATAATTATAAAAACATATTTTTCACATATAAATTAATAGGTGAAGAATATGTTTTTTAAAAGTATTGATAAACGAATTAGGATAGTTTTATTAATTGTTATTGCTATGTTTGTAGTAATTATATTAAAAGTTGCCTATGTTCAATTGATAAATTACGTTAAACTAAATGAATTAGCGGATAATTTATGGAGTAGGGAACTACCGATTGCTGCAGATAGAGGTAGAATACTAGATCGAAATGGAGTAGTGCTAGCTGATAATATAACTACCACTAGTCTAGTTCTTATTCCTAATCAAATCACTGATAAGGAAAAAGCATCAACTCTTCTTGCAGAAATATTAGGAGTTACGAAAGAAGAAATGGATAAACATGTGTACAAAGAAACTTCTATTGAAAGAGTTCATCCGGAAGGTAGACAATTATCGTATGAAGTAGCAGATAAAATAGATGCCCTAGAATTAGATGGAGTATATTTAGTTAAGGAATCTAAAAGATATTATCCCTATGGTACTACATTATCACATGTTTTAGGGTATGTAGGAATTGATAATCAAGGATTATCTGGATTAGAATTAGAATATGATGATTATTTAACTGGTGAAAATGGTGCCATTAAATACTTTTCTGATGCTAAAGGTAATACTTTAAATATATCTGAAGTATATGAAGCTCCTCAATCAGGAATCGATATTCAATTAACGATTGACTATAATATTCAAAAATCAATTGAAAGAGAGTTAGATAATGTTGTGGATATGTTTTCTCCAGATATGGCCTTAGCAGTTGTCATGGATCCTAATACAGGAGAGCTTTTAGGAATGAGTAGTCGTCCTACATACGATTCTAATAATTATAGTGATTATTCTATGGAAGTATTGAGTAGAAATTTACCAATATGGGCTTCTTATGAACCTGGATCAACTTTCAA
>CALVYX010000075.1 GCA_944372315.1 uncultured Bacilli bacterium | reverse complement strand
AATGAAAAATATTTCTGATGAATTGAAGACAATTATTTATAATTTTAAAGAAGCAATAATACGTGAAACAAATGCTTAAGAAAAAGAATTAAATTCGTTAAAGGAAAAAGTCATGGAAACTGAAAAGAAAGTAGAAAAATTAGATGCCAAAATAGAACAAGAAACGGTAGTTGCAAATTCGGAAAAGTGGAAAAAAGTAACAAGTTATATTTTGACTGCTGTAATTGGTGCGATTATAACGTTTGTATTAGTAAAAATAGGAATTAAATAAAAGGAGTGAAGTAAGATGAATGAAAAAATTAAAAAATGGATTAAAGCTGCTGGTATTAGAGCTATTAAAACAATAGCACAAACTGCTGTTGCTACTATTGGTACAGCTGTAGCTTTAGGAGATGTCAATTGGTTAATGGTATGTAGTGCTAGTTTACTAGCTGGAATATTATCAATTTTAACATCTATAGCAGGTCTTCCAGAACTAAAAGAGGAATAATGTATGAGTAAAGAATATGCAATATATCCTTTTAGATATATGAATATAACACAAAGACATGATCAAGGAAATCACGTTCCTCACTGGCAAGGATCTACTAATTATAGTGATAAACCTTGGGATGAGGCTTGTAAGGACGGAGGAAGAAGTTATTTTGAACCACAAAATGATTTTGTGGTAGAACAAGTATTAGGTTTGAATGGAGATAATACTACAAATAGTGTTCGTTTAAAAAGTGTTAATAAATTATATATCCCTTATAAAAAAGATCCTGATTATTTATATATAACTTTAACTCATATGAATGAAGATAATCTAAAGCAAGTATATAAAGGTCAAGTCTTAAAAAAAGGTAGTAAAATATTATTAGAGGGTACAGACGGATACGCAACAGGTAATCATTTTCATATAACAGCTAATTTAGGTAAATATTACGGATTATTAAAAAATTCTAATGGTTCTTGGTGCTATACTTATGATAAATCATTATTACCAAATGAAGCTTTTTATGTAGATACTGATTATACAATTTTAATAAATACGGCAGGGTATAAATTTCAAAACTTGCCAAAAGAAGAGCTTGTGTATATAGGTAATCCAGTTACTAGAAATGAAAACGTAAATCAAATAGAAGTAGTAGCTACTCAATTAAACTGTAGAAAAGCACCAGGCTTAAACGGAGAATTCATTGGATTTGTTAATAAAGGTATATATAATTATACAGATACTAAAGTAGTAGATGGTTATACTTGGTATCATATAGGGATAGGATGGATAGCCTACCACGAAAGTTGGGAAGTATTATATCCTAAAAAAGAAATAGTAGAACCACCAAAAGAAGAAGAGACTATAAAACCTATGGAACCAGAAAAACCAGAAGTGGAAAATCCTATTAAACCGGAAGAATCTGTGGAAGAAGATAAGCCAGAAAAATTGAATATATTTCAAAAAATAATCAAATTTATAGTAGATTTATTTTCAAAAATTTTTAAGAGCTAGTTTTTTGACTAGCTCTTTTTTTTATGGTATTATTTTGATTGGTGATTTAGACATGTGGCAGTTAAAAATTCATATAAGCAACAATATTGTAAATTTGTCAAAAGCAGGTAAAAAAGTTTTAAAAGATTTTGAAAGCAATACTAGTGTTCAAAAAATTGATGATGATTTATATATATATAATAGTTATTCTTCCAAAAATATAGGTAGTCAGATACTACTTTCTAGTGATACTAAAAAATTAAAAGATTATTTCGAAAAACAAAAAGAACAAATAGTAAATAAAATAGATTCTCTTTTAGAAAATTATAATAGTTTAAATGAATCAAAAGCATTAAGTGGTAAGGCAGATTATTTTGGCTTTGAATTATCAAAGAGTTTATTAGAAGAAAAGAAGAGAATAGATGATTTAAAAATTAACTACTACTAGTAACCTGTAGTAGTTTTTTATTGATTATATTAGATATTACTAGAAGTTGACAAGTATCAATAACTAGTGTATTGACAATTTAACTAGTTGTTTTTATAATATAATTGTAATAAAATTGATGAGACATAGTGTTTTCATTAAGGGGTTTTACGCTATTAAAGGTAGATTAACATTTTAGTTGACAAAAAATGAAATTTTATTATAATAAGTAGCAATTCGAAAAGAATTGTATATGTTTTATGATTTTTTCATAAAATAAAAAAGAGATATACCTAATTTTGATCGTTAGGTACTTCTCTGTTCAATATTATTTTCTAAATATTGTCAAAGGAAAGTGCCTATCATCATGATAGGTGCTTTTCTTTATTTGTGTGTGTTGATCGCTATGATTGATAAAAAGGTAATAAAGGCAAAGGCTAATACTAATTCCATTGCTAAAACTCCTTTTTAAATTCTCTCTTAATAACGTTGAACATCACCCCCTGTTCCATAAAATTTAATAATATATATCATTTCCTTTTATATTGAACAGAGGAAAGCACCTAACCAATAAGTATATCCATTAACATTATAAAATAAGAGATAATTTTTGACAACTTTTTTTATAGGAAAACACCACCCAAACAGTTAATAATTACTTGAGGAGGTGTTTTTATTATGATATTTTTAGTTGAAAATCCAATTGAAGAAGCATTTTTTGAAGATATTCTTGATGAAGAAGATATGTTAAAATTTATGTTAATGTTGGAGGATTAAAAATGTTAGGAGAAAGAATAAAGAAATTGAGAAAAGAATCTAAACTAACACAAGAACAATTGGCTAAAGAATTACATTTAACTAAAACAAGTATCTGCTGTTATGAAAAAGGATATAAATATCCGTCTATAGAAACATTAAAATTATTAGCTGACATATTTGATGTTACACTAGATTATTTGGTTGGAAGAACTAATCAAAGATAGTTTCTTTTAAAAATTTTTTCAAAGTCTAAATCGGGATAGGTTTTGTTAAACATTGCTTGTCCTTTTTTGTGATATAAGTCTATCATGTCTTTATCATTTTGCATAATGTCATGATGTTTTGCACATAGAGGTAGTGTTAAACCATACAACATAGAATTACGTCTATTTCTACCAAAAAATAATTCATGAATGTGTTCTTTCTTATTTGAGCAAAAATAACATTTAGTCATATTATCAGTAAACAGACTTGTTCTATTTCTTTCTAATTTAGCCAATTTATTGGATTTGTTTTTCATTTGTTGTTTATTTGCACATCTTTTTGAATATACTGTGCATTTTATCTTTTTAAATGCGCAATTTGCACAATCTGTAGGTATGATTTTATTTTTATCTTTTTTACATTCTAGTTTTCTATTTAATTTTTGTTTTAAGTAAATACAATTCATTTTAATACCTCTTTTTCTAGGTACTAAATAATACTTAAAAAAATCAAAATGAGTGAAAATAAAGGAAAATATAAGGCACTAAATCGTTGAAAAATAAGGCTTTTAAAAGAGTATGAAAATTATTAAACGGCTCCTGTTTTCCCGACCATTTTTGTATGATATCCTTGTTTTACAAGGATTTTTTTATTTTCGACTATGGTTATGCTCTTAAAAATCCCTTAAATTATAAATTGCGTTCTTAGAATAGTATTTTTACTATTCTTTTTATTTTGTTTATTGGGTTTTACTGCTATACTAAAATTTTTTTTGTAAATATATTAAGTATAGAAGGGGTGGATATATGAGTGAAACCTTTAAAAAATGGTTAAAATGTGCGGGGATTCGCGCTATTAAAACAATAGCACAAACTGCTATTGCTACTATCGGTACAGCAATGGCTTTAGGCGATGTGAACTGGTTAATGGTGTGTAGTACTAGTTTACTATCAGGAATATTATCTTTGTTGACTAGTATTACCGGCATTCCTGAGATGAAGAATAAAAAGGAGTGATAATATGGTTAAAGAGTATGCGATATATCCTTTTAAATATATGAATATAACCCAAAGACATGATCAAGGTAATCATGTCCCTCACTGGCAAGGCTCTACTAATTATAGTGATAAACCTTGGGATGAAGCTTGCAAGGATAGTGATAGAAGTTACTTTGAACCACAAAATGATTTTGTAATAGAACAAGTACTAGGTTTAAATGGAGATAATACAACTAATAGTGTTAGATTAAAAAGTGTTAATAAGCTTTATATTCCTTATAAAAAAGATCCTGATTATTTATATATAACGTTAACTCATATGAATGAGGACAACTTAAAATTAGTATATCAAGGAGAAATATTAAAGAAAGGAACTAGAATATTACTAGAAGGTACAGATGGATATGCCACAGGGAATCATTTTCATATTACGGCTAATTTAGGCAAGTATTATGGATTATTAAAAAATTCTAATGGCTCTTGGTGTTATACATATGATAAATCATTATTGCCAAATGAAGCCTTTTATGTAGATACAAACTATACAATTTTATTAAATACAGCGGGGTATAAATTTCAAAATCTACCAAAAGAAGAAGAGGTATATATAGGTAGTCCAGTTGATAGAAACGAAAATGTTGATCAAATAGAAGTGGTAGTAGCTCAATTAAATTGTAGAAAAGATCCGGGCTTGAATGAGGAGTTTGTTGGCTTTGTTAACAAAGGTATATATAATTATACTGATACTAAAACAGTAGATGGTTACACTTGGTATAATATAGGAATCGGTTGGATTGCTTACAATTCTAATTGGGAAATTATATATCCTAAAAAAGAATCATCTATAGATTTGGTGAAACCAGACCATCCAAAAGAAGAAATTCCAGTGAAACCAGAGGAGGCTATGGGAGAAGATAAAACAGAAAAATTAAATATATTTCAAAGGATAGTTAAATTTATAGTAGATTTTTTTTCAAAAATATTTAAAAACTAGTATTTTTACTAGTTTTTTTGTCAATTAAATTATTTTAATGCATAGTAGGAATGTTTTATAATCTTTCTAGTAATGATTGATAAAATAAAAGAACAAATAAATGGGATATTTTATAAATTTAATGTCGAAGTATGCTAAGAAATTTGACATTTTGTTTAAAAAGTAGTATATTATAGCTCCTTATAGGGGATGGTTGTATGAATGGTAATGATATTAGTATAAATACTAAAATGATTTCTTTAAAAGAATTTTTGCAAGCTTTATCACCTGATTTAGGTAGTGGTGGAGAAGGAACTTGTTATTTATATCGTGGAAGAGTAATTAAAGTGTTAAATGGTCCAGATTATTGTAAAGAAGTACCAATATCTTCTATATTCAATTTCAACGATAATTTTGATGATATTTTAGAGGTAGATGAATCATTGATACCAAGTGAAGAATACATTATGAGATACGCTAATATAAAAAATGATGCTTTTGCTTTTGCTAATGGTGTATTTAGAGTAGATAATAGAATAAGAGGAGTAGTAATGCCATATATTGATATTCCTCAATTAAGTAAATATAAATTATCAACTACTAAATATGATTCTTTAATTAAAGCTTGTCGAAAATGTAGTAGAGATATTAAAGAGATTTCACAATTAGGAATTGAAATATTTGATATTGCAGACACTAATATTCATTTTGATGGTAGACAATTTAAATTTTGTGATACTCTAAATTGGCATGATCATAATATGGATTCTTGTGATGAAGTTTTAAAGAAAAATAATTTATCTATCTCTAGTTTTTTTATTGAATACTTTACCAAAGGAAATATTAGACGAAGTTTAAAACTTAATAGAAATATGATGCAAATGTATAAAGAACGTGAGAGTATAGAATATCCAGATATATATTTTACTGAACTAAAAGAACATTTAAGTAATATTTGTGATGAACCAATTAATTCAATGGATAAAGCAAACAAAGTTTTAAGTAAAAAAATATTTAAGAGCAACTAGCTCTTTTTTTATGTAAATATTTATGTTTAATAGTGTCAAATAAGTTTAAAAAGATTTACTTTGTGGTATAATATTTCTGTAATAAAATTAAGATATGGAGAGTGGTAACATGATAGAGGAATGGAAAGATTTTATTGAAGGAGATTGGTGTAAAAAAATAGATGTACGAGATTTTATACAAAAAAATTATACACCATACGAAGGAGATGAATCATTTTTAAAATCTACTTCATCTAAAACAACAAAAGTATGGAATAAATGCTTAGAGCTTTTAAAAGAAGAATTAAAAAAAGGCGTTTTAGATATAGATACGAAACATGTATCTGGAATTAATTCTTATGATGCTGGTTATATAGATAAAGATAATGAAGTAATTGTTGGATTACAAACTGATGAGGTACTAAAGAGAATCGTTAATCCTTATGGTGGAATTCGAATGGTTTATAATTCTTTAGCTGCTTACAATTATAAATTAGATGAAAATATAGATAAATATTTTAACGAGTTTAGGAAAACACATAATCAAGGTGTATTTGATGTTTATACAGATCAAATGCGTAGAGCAAGAAAAGTTGGTCTTTTAACAGGGCTTCCTGATGCATATGGTAGAGGAAGAATTATAGGAGATTATCGTCGTATAGCGCTTTACGGTATAGATTACTTAATGGAAGAAAAGAAAAAAGATCACGATAATTTAACAGGGGTAATGACAGAAGACTTAATTAGATTACGTGAAGAAGTAACGGAACAATATCGTGCTTTAGATGAAATGAAACAAATGGCTTTAAAATATGGTTATGATATATCAAAGCCAGCGAAAAATGCTAAGGAAGCTGTTCAATGGACTTATTTTGGATATTTAGCAGCTATTAAAGAAAATAATGGTGCTGCTATGAGTTTAGGTAGAACTTCAACATTTTTAGATATTTATATTGAAAGAGATTTAAAAAAAGGAATTTTGACAGAAGAAGAAGCGCAAGAATTAATTGATCAATTTGTTATTAAATTAAGAGTAGCAAGACATTTAAGAACTCCTGAATATGATGAATTATTCTCAGGAGATCCAACTTGGGTTACAGAATCTATTGGTGGAGTAGGATTAGATGGACGTCCATTAGTTACTAAAAACTCTTATCGCATGTTACATACACTTATTAATTTAGGACCAGCTCCTGAACCTAATTTAACAATTTTATGGAGTAAAAATTTACCTGATAATTTTAAAAAATATTGTGCCCAAATCTCAATTGAAACGGATTCAGTACAATATGAAAATGATGATATTATGCGTCCTATTTACGGTGATGATTATGCGATTGCTTGTTGTGTTTCTGCTATGAAAGTAGGAAAACAAATGCAGTTTTTTGGTGCTAGATGTAATTTAGCAAAGGCTTTATTATATTCTATTAATGGGGGTATAGATGAAGTTAAAAATATAAAAGTATTAGATGGTTATGAAATAATGCAAGATGAGATACTTGATTATGAAAAAGTTAAAAAGTCTTATTATAAGGTGTTGGAAGACGTTGCAGCGCTTTATGTAGATACTATGAATATTATTCATTACATGCATGATAAATATGCTTATGAACGTGGTCAAATGGCTTTACATGATACTAATGTAGAAAGATTAATGGCTTTTGGAGTAGCCGGATTATCGGTGGCAACTGATTCATTATCAGCAATTAAATATGCTAAAGTTAAACCTATTCGTAATAGTGATGGTATTAGTGTTGATTTTGAAATAGAAGGAGATTTTCCTAAGTATGGTAATGATGATGATAGAGTTGATTTAATAGCTACTGAATTATTAGAGAAGTTTTATAATGAGTTATGTAAGCATCCATTATATAGAAATGCTAAACATACACTATCAGTATTAACAATAACTTCTAATGTTGTTTACGGAGAAAAAACAGGTTCAACTCCAGATGGTAGAAAAGCAGGAATACCTTTCGCACCAGGAGCTAATCCAATGCATGAACGTGATACAAATGGAGCATTAGCATCATTAAATTCAGTCGCTAAAATTAATTATGGATGCTATTGTCGTGATGGTGTTTCGAATACATTCTCCATTATTCCTGACGCTCTTGGACATGATATGGAATCAAGAAAAGATAATTTAGTTGATATATTAGATGGATATTTCATCCAAGGAGCACATCATTTAAATGTTAATGTTTTAACAAGAGAAACATTGATTGACGCTATGGAAAATCCTGAAAAGTATCCATTGTTAACAATTAGAGTATCTGGTTATGCAGTAAGATTTAATCGTTTAACTAGAAAACAACAACAAGAAGTTATCAGTAGAACCTTCCATTCAAGGAGATAGTATGATTAGTGGTAGTATCGATTCCATTGAAAGTTTAGGTTTATATGATGGACCAGGAATAAGAGTAGTCGTATTTATGAATGGTTGTATGTTACGATGTAAGTATTGTCATAATCCTGAAATGTGGCTAATGCGTGATAAAAATATAACTAGTGATGAATTAGTTAAAAAAATATTACGATTTCAAAGTTATATTTCTGATGGTGGAGGCGTTACTTTTTCCGGTGGAGAACCATTATTACAACCTAACTTTTTGATTGATTGCTGTAAAAAATTAAAAGAACATAATGTTCATGTAGCTTTAGATACAGCAGGAGTAGGTATTGGTAAATATGAAGAAATATTAAGCTATATTGATTTAATTATTTTCGATATTAAACATGCTGATCCAGTTGGATACAAAGAACTTGTCAGTCATGATATAGAGGAATCTCATAAATTTTTAGAAGTCGCTAATAAAATGAATAAAAAATTTTGGATTAGGCAAGTAATTGTTCCTGGTGTTCATGATAATTTAGAATATTTAAACAAATTAAAAGAATATCTAAAAAGAATTAAAAATATAGAGAAAATCGAATTCTTACCATATCATAAATTAGGAACTGAAAAATATGAAGCTCTGAAGCTTGATAATCCCTATAAAGATAAAAAGGAAATGAATAAAGATAAATGTGATGAATTGTATCAAGAATTTTTAAAGTTATAAAGAAGCTTTTAATATAAAGTTTCTTTTTTCTTTGTTTTACTTTATAATTGTAGTAGGTGATTTTATGGAAATAGCT
This sequence comes from uncultured Bacilli bacterium, assembly GCA_944372315.1. Next base: position 5,789 of record CALVYX010000075.1, on the reverse strand, counting down.
AATAAGTGGAAAGAGTATGAAATTGTGGATGCTTCTAACGGTGAAAAGTTGGAACGATGGGGAAATATAATTTTATTAAGACCAGATCCACAAATTATATGGAATAATGGTAACTTAATGGATAAATACAATAATATTCATGCTAGATACATAAGAAGCAATAAAGGTGGAGGACATTGGGAAAATTTAAAAAATACTCCTTCTTCTTGGAATATTAATTATAAAGATCTGAAATTTAATATAAAACAGATGGGATTTAAGCATACTGGTTTGTTTCCAGAACAAGCAATAAATTGGGATTTTATGATGAATAAAATAAAGAACAGTAATCGTGAGATCAAAGTCCTTAATTTATTTGCTTATACAGGGGGAGCTACTGTGGCATGTTTAAAAGCAGGGGCTAGTGTTGTTCATGTGGATTCATCTAGAGGAATGGTAGATTGGGCAAAAGAAAATGTCAATTCCTCTAATTTAGGAGATAGAAAAGTAAGATATATTGTTGATGATGTATTAAAGTTTGTTAAAAGAGAAATCCGCCGTGGTAATAAATATGATGCTATTGTGATGGACCCTCCTTCTTATGGCAGAGGAGCTAATGGAGAAATTTGGGATATAGAGAAGGAGCTATTTACTTTAGTAGAACTTTGTATGGAAATTTTAAGTGATCATCCATTATTCTTTATTATTAATTCTTATACTACAGGATTATCTAAAGAAGTATTTACTAATATTTTAAAGATGACTATTGGTAAAAAATTTGAGGGAAAAATATATTCTGAAGAAATTGGCTTACCAATTAAGGAAAATAATTTAGTTTTACCATGCGGTATTTATAGTAGGTATGAAAGTTATGAATAAATTGGAAATTTTATACGAAGATAATCATATTATTGTAGTAGTAAAACCAAATAACATTTTAAGTCAAGCAGATAATACAGGTGATCTTGATATGTTAACTATCATTAAAGATTATTTGAAAGAAAAATATCACAAACCTGGCAATGTTTATTTAGGTTTAGTACATCGGCTTGATAGACCAGTAAGTGGAGTTATGGTATTTGCCAAAACATCTAAAGCAGCATCAAGATTATCTAAAGAAGTGCAAGATCATACTTTTAAAAAGACGTATTTAGCAGTTGTAAATGGATGCAACATAGAAGATAGTGGTGAATATATTGATTATATTGTAAAGCAGGGTGATAATAGTAGTAAAGTTGTAGATAGTAAGCAAGGTAAATATTGTAAACTTGTGTATAATGTATTGGAGAGGAATAAAGACTTAAATTTAGCGCTTGTTAATATTAATTTAGAGACTGGTAGACACCATCAAATAAGAGTACAATTTGCTCATCATGGCCATATTTTATATGGTGATCAACGATATGGAATCTCTGATAAAAAACAAATAGCATTGCACGCTTATAAGATAGAATTTGTGCATCCTACAACAAAGGAAGTAATGATATTTAGCAAGATACCACCTCAAACAGGTATATGGGAAAAATTTAAAAAAGTGTCAACCTTATGACAATATAAAAAAAGTGTTTGCAATTAATGTCTATTTTTGATATTATTGGTATAGGATAAATAAGGGAGATGAAAGTATGAATATAACTGAATTCATGAGTTTTGATTTAGACTGGTTTACAACGTTACCAGGAATATTAATAACGGGCGGAGTTGTTGTATTATTAATTGCGTTGATTATTTTTATTGTATCTAATAAAAAAGATAAGAAAAAAACTCCAGCAGTAGCACCAGTAGAAAATGCAAATACAATGGAACCAGTTGCAGATACTAATATGGGAATGCCAATTAATGAAATTACAAGTGTTCCTAATATGTCAGTGGATAACGGTATGAATATGAATGGTGATGCTTCATCCATGAGTTTTAATAGTACGAATAATGTAAATAATGGTATTAATACAGATGCTAATACGAATAATAGTTTTACTATTCCTAGTGTATCTAATGATATGAGTCAAGGATTTTCTAGCAATAGTGTAGATGCTAGTATGAACACAATGCCAAATTCAAATCCTGGAGTGGTTGACTTTTCAAATCCTACACCTGTAGCTCCTGTTACAGATAATAGCGTTAATTCTATTCCAGAAGCTAATAGTATTCCAACTATTAATAATAGTGCATCTACAATTGGAGTAAATTCTACTATTGAACCAGTAGCTAGTTCACCAATACCAACAGTAAGTACACCAGAAACTACAGTAGTGCCTAACGTTGAACCTGTTCCTACTTCAGTAACAGATACCACTCCTGTTGTACCAGTTGTACCTGAAACACCAAAAGTAGAAGAACAACCAACTCCTACAATATATGGAGGAGCAAATCCTGCTACTACAGTAGTTAATCCTACACCAGAAGTTAAACCAGTTATTTATGGAGGAGCAAATCCTTTAGAAAATACAACAACTATACCTAGAGTAACTAATCATGAGGCTTACAATATGAGTAGTAGTACACCAACACCTAGTATTTCACCTGAACCTGCTACAATGCCAACTACTGAAGAAGTAAAGCCAACAGTTACGCCAGCAGTAAATAATGTAACAACATCAACTGATCCAACTATGCCTAGCATTATGCCATCAACTGAACCAACTACTCCTAAAGCACCTACATCTTCTATACCTATGACAGGTGCAGAAATGTTTGGTTCGACTGATAGTAACGGTTCGACAGGTAATAGTTCTAGTGGTGAAATAGAGACTTTAGAATTTTAAGACCGAAAGGTCTTTTTTTGTAGAAAAAAATTATAAATAATATGATATAATTAATTTATAGTTATATAAAATAGTAGGAGATGTTTTAAATGTTTAAAATAAAAAAGAAACCAAAGGCACCTTGGAAAAAATATTATACTAGAGAAGAAATGAAAATTTCGGTTCCTATGCGTTCTATTTATCAGAATTTAGAGGAATCTATAAATAAAAATCCTAATTACATTGCATTAGAATACATGGGAAAAAATATTACTTATAGACAGTTTTATCAGTTAATTGATAAGTGTGCTCGTTCGTTTTTGCAACTTGGAATAAACGAAGGGGATGTAGTAACTATATGTTTACCTAATGTACCAGAAGCTTTAATAAGTTTTTATGCTCTAAATAAAATTGGAGCAATTGCTAATATGATTCATCCTTTATCGAGTGAAGAAGAAATTAAGCATTATTTAAAAGAAACTAATAGTGTAGCTTTTGTAATGATTGATATTTGTTATGAAAAGGTAAAAAATATAATAGATGATACTAATGTAAAGAAAACAATTGTGGTATCTGCTAAAAATTCTATGCCATTATTATTAGGATTTGGTTATTTAGTAACGCAAGGTTATAAAATAAAAAAACCAAGGAATGATTCTAGATATATTTATTGGAATGAATTCTTATTAAAAGGATATTTATATCGAGGAACTGTAGAAGTAAAATATAATCCAGATACTCCTTCAGTTATTTTACATAGTGGAGGTACTACTGGTATTCCTAAAGGGATTTTATTATCTGATTATAATTTTAATGCTTTATTTGAGCAGGCACTAGCAATATTTAAAGATTTAAAAGCTGGGGATTCTATTTTGGTCATTCTTCCTAATTTTCATGGTTTTGGGTTAGGAGTATCTATGCATTTAACTTTATGTTTAGGGATGAAACTAATTTTAATTCCACAGTTTAATGCTAAAAAAATTGATGAATTGTTAGTAAAATATAGACCATCTGTATTGACGGGAGTCCCTACTTTATATGAAGCTATGATGAGTAATTCTGGTATGAAACATGTAGATATGTCTTGGCTTAAATATATTATTTCAGGGGGAGATTCTCTAACTTTATCAATGTTTAATAGAATAAACAAATTTTTGGAAAGTCATGGAGCTAAAGTTAAGGTAATGCAAGGTTATGGTATGACTGAAAGTTTAGCTGCTACAGCTGTATCTCATGGTGCTGCATATCGTGAAGGGAGTATCGGAATTCCTTTTCCAGGCAATTATTTTAAAATAGTATATCCAGGAACACAGGATGAAGTACCAGTTGGGGAAGACGGAGAAATGTGTGTATGTGGACCGACTGTTATGATGGGATATTTAAATAATGAGAAAGAGACTAATGAAGTTTTACAGATGCATAAGGATAAAAACATATGGTTACATACTGGTGATATAGGGTGTATGGATGAAAATGGTATTTTATATTTTAAACAAAGATTAAAGAGAATGATTATTACATCTGGCTATAATGTTTATCCTCAACACATTGAAAATGTTATTGAAGAACATGAGGCTGTTCTAAAATGTACCGTTATAGGTATACCTCATCCTTATAAAGTTGAAGTAGCAAAGGCTTATATTGTATTGAAAGATGAATATAAAGCGAAAAGAAGTGTCAAAAAAAGTATTGAAGAGCATTGTAAAAAGAATTTAGCTAAATATTCTATACCGTATGAATATGAATATCGTGAAGCCTTGCCTAAAACTTTACTTGGAAAAGTAAATTATCGCGAGTTAGAAAATGAAAATAAGAGGTGATGATCTTTATGAGTAAAGATAGGATTCCTTTTGGTTACAGATTAGCAAAAGCAGTATTAGGACCGATTTTTAAATTTTATTATCACCCGACATTGATAGATAAAGAAAATATTCCTAAAGAAGGTGCTATTATTGTCTGTGGTAACCATAAACATTTATATGATCAGTGTTTGGCAATAGTTTCTACTAAGAGGTTTTTAAGATATATGGCTAAAAAAGAATATTTTGATGGTCCTTTCGCTTGGTTTTTTAAGTTTGTTGGTTGTATTCCAGTAAATAGGAGTATTAAGGATACAAACGCTAAAGAAAAGGCTATTGAACATTTAGAAAACAATGGAGCAATTGGAATTTTTCCAGAGGGTACTAGGAATAAAACTGATAAGTTTTTGTTACCTTTTAAATTTGGTACTGTTTCAATGGCTAAAAAGACTAATGCTAAGATAGTACCTTTTGGTATAACAGGTGACTATAAATTTAGAAGTAAGAATTTAACAATTAGATTTGGTAAACCCTTTGAAGTTGGTGATATGTCTTTAGAGGAGGCTAATAATAAATTAGAAGAAGTTATTGGTAATTTAATGCGAAAAAGTTTAAGCGAAGAAAAAAAAGAAAAGTAAAAAAATACTTTTCTTTTTCTATTCTATAAATGTAGATTGTTACATATAGTTTAATATATAGAAAGAGAGGAATTAATAATTATGGAAACACTTAAAGTTTCAACTAAATCTAATCCTAATTCAGTAGCAGGAGCATTAGCTAACGTATTTAGGGAAAAAGGAAGTGTCGAAATTCAAGCAATAGGAGCAGGAGCATTAAATCAGGCTATTAAAGCGATCGCTATTGCGAGAGGTTTTGTGGCTCCTTCTGGCAAAAATTTAGTATGTATTCCAGCTTTTACTGATATAGTTATCGATGGTGAAGAAAGAACTGCAATTAAGTTGATTGTAGAAGCAAGATAATTAGTAATCTATATCTTTCATAAACCAAAATCTAAAAGAAGTAGTGCTATCTGATTTATTATCAATCTTTACTATTTTATAGCATAGATAGTATGAAGTAGTTATAGTGTAGTTATTTTCTTGTTGTATTGTAGTATGATGTATAAAATATCCTTTTTCGTTATTGGATATTTTTTTAATATTAATAATAGTAATAATAATACTAAAAATAGCAAATAATATAATTATTGAGAAGAAGATATTAAATATTAGTTTTAATACACTTTTTTTCTTGACTGTATCTTTGG
>CALVYX010000074.1 GCA_944372315.1 uncultured Bacilli bacterium | reverse complement strand
TAAGAAAGAAGAATGGGAAGAAAGAACTAATAATAACAGTCTTTCTGATAATACAGTGATTCCTTTACTAAAATCTTTGGGAATAAGAAGATTGGATTATTTGATTTTAACCCATGGGGATTATGATCATATGGGTGAAGCGATAAATATAGTTGATACAATTAAGGTGGATGAAGTTATATTAAATAATGATGCCTATAATGAATTGGAATTAGAATTTATTAAAGTATTAGAAAAAAAGAGGATACCATATTATCAAAATATGAAAGAGTTAAATATGAGTAATAATAAATTATTTTTTTTGAATAATGAAGTTTATGATAACGAAAACGATAGTTCTCATGTCATTTATATAGATTTTAAAAAAATTAAATTATTATTAATGGGAGATGCTGGAGTAGAAGTGGAAAAAGATATTTTAGAAAAATATGAACTTGATGATATTGATATATTAAAAGTAGGACATCACGGGAGTAAGACAAGTTCTAGTAAAGAATTTATAGACATTATTAACCCAAAGTATTCAGTTATATCAGTAGGGAAAAATAATAGGTTTGGACATCCTAACCATGAAGTATTAAATAATCTAAATAATTCTAAAATATATAGAACAGATCAAAATGGAAGTATTACATTTATGGTTAAGAAAAATAAATTGAAAATAGAGATTTATGCACCATAGAAAGGACTAAGAGATGGATTATTATAACGAGATAAAAGAACAAATCATAAATAATGAAATAACTAAAAGAGTAAAAGACTATAGTAAAAATAGAAGTGATTTAGAAACATATTATAATGTAGGAAAATTATTAGTAGAAGCTGGAAAGCGTTACGGTGAAGGGATTATAAAAGAGTATTCTATAAGACTTACTAGTGATTTAAATAGAAGTTATAGTGTTAGAACTCTGTATAATATGAGGTTGTATTATCAAAAAATATGTTGCAATAAAAAATTGCAACCAGTGGCTGCAATTTTATCTTGGAGTCATTATTGCGAGTTATTAAGAATTAATAATGATGATGCAATTATATATTATATTAATATTTGTTATAAGCAGAACTTGAGTAAACGCGAATTAATAAAAAAAATCAAAAACAATGAATACGAAAGATTAGATGAAAAGGCAAAATTAAAGTTAATTAATCAAGAAACGCCAAAACTAGAAGATTTAATAAAGAATCCTATAATTATAAATAATAAAAATAATTATAATATTGTGTGTGAGAAAACATTGCAAAAATTGATATTAGAAGATATAAATAATTTCCTTGAAGAATTAGGTAGTAACTTTTGCTATGTAAAAAATGAATATAAGATAAAAATAGGAGATACTTATAATTATATAGATTTTTTGTTATATAATATAGAATTTAATTGTTATGTAGTAATAGAACTTAAAGTAACAGAACTAAAGAAAGAACATATAGGACAAATACAAGTATACATGAATTATGTAAATAATAATATCAAAAAAAGCACTCAAGATAAGACAATAGGAATAATCATTTGTAAGAGAAATAATAAATATATAATAGAATATTGTAGTGATAAAAGAATAATTGCTAAAGAATATGAATTAATATAAAATTTTAAGTAATGTGACTTAAATAATATAAATATTAAAACATATAATAATAATGATGGAATCATTATATTTAAGTTAAAAAGTGTAACTATTTTAACGTTTTGTCCATAATATATATTAGGACGCTAACGTTTGGCGTTTATATAGATTGAGGACAAATAAGTCCTCTTTTTTTTTAAAATATTTGCTTTTTTTATAAATATATGGTATCATGTTTTTATGTGGCTAGAGGTGTATAGTTAATGAGCAATGAAAATAAATATGAAGATCAAGAATACATAAATTTAGTAAGCGATATACTTGAGCACGATGAATTTAATAAAACAAAAGAAATTGTACATCATGGGCTTAATCGTTTTGATCATTCGATGAGAGTTTCTTATTATGCATATAAAGTAACTAAATTATTAAAATTAGATTATAAAGGTGTAGCTAGAGCAGGATTATTACACGATTTCTTTTTTGTGGATAATAGTGATATTGATAGGACAAAGAGATTAGATGTTTTAATCAACCATCCTAAATATGCTTTGGCTAATGCTCAAAGATATTTTGAATTATCTGATAAGGAAGCTAATATAATTGAATCACATATGTTCCCTATATCATTAAAAGCTCCAAGATATTTAGAAAGTTGGATTGTTGATATGGTAGATAATGTGGTTGCAGTGATGGAAGCATTTTATGTCAACCAAAAGCACTTTAAAATTGCGGCGAACTTTTTAATGTTGATTCTTATAAATTATTTGAGATAAACAAACTATTTAGTTTGTTTTTTTTGTATTATTTTTACTTGCTTTATTTTAATATTTACATAAACAAAGTTCCGTGTTAGAATGAATAATAGAAAGGTAGGAATAATATATGGATAATAAAGTTTCTAAGAAAAGTAATATATTACTAGTTTTTTTAGTTGTATTGGGAGTAGCTATTATAGGAGTAGGAGCATTTATGATGTTTAATAATAAAGAATCAGTGGATAATACTCCAAATGATGCAAATAATGGTAATGAGGATACCAAGATTATTTATCATGATGATAGTAGAGATTTAAAAGATACTTATACTTTTAAAGAAGCAACGAGTAGATTTGCATTTGAAGTAAATGAAACAACACTTATATTTGAAGAAAATGATAAAACAACTTTTGAGTCTATAACGAGAGATAAAAATATTTACAATGATTCTATAAATCCAATATTTAATTATGAACAAGATATTTATAAATCATTAGGAGTAATGTATTTAGGGGAAAGTAATGCAACAACTTTAGAAGAATTTGAAACTAATTTCAAACAAGGTATTTTAACTAATAATACAAAATGGACTGTTGAAAATGTTAATATTATTGATTCAAATGATGAATATGTATTTGCTTCATGGACCAATAAAGCAGCCGTTACAACTTATGAGTATTATTTCGCTAAAATCATAGGTGAGAAAGTTTATTATGCTTACTATAGTAGTTCTGTTGATTCGTATGGTGATGATAAAGTTCCATATTTACTAGAAGGATTTAAAGATTTATTTACTTGTTTATCAGAAGATGATGGAAAGGAACCATATATTTACGATAAGATAATGCGTGTTCCAATTGCTTTAGATAAACAAATTAAAGATGTTAATTCGATATACGCCATATTAAATTCTAATAATGATTATTTAGATGGATCAGTAAGCTTTACTTTATCTGATGTTTCTGATTTTATTAATTTAGAATATAATGCAGATAGACATTATGATAATATTGAATGGGCTGAAGATATAGATTCCAACATTAAATATCTTAATGAAGATGGTAAGGATATTTTTGGTATGAAAGATGATAATATAACTCAGATATTAAACATAACGAATTATTCAAATACTACGTTAACAACTGCTCAAGATTTCAATAACTATATTAATAAGTTTTTAATTAATAAATAATATTGTTCAATAAAGTTAAGAGGAAATAATATTTATGGATGCTTTTGAAAAATTCAAAAATCTAATTTCTAATATTAATATTGAGCCATCTCATGTAATATGTATATTAATAGTAGCTATTGTATTTGTTATCGAGATTATATTAATAAAAAAAGGTATATTAAATTTTAATCCTAATAAAAGGAAAATGCAAAAAGCAATTCAGTTAAATCATATAATAAAAGCTAGTAGAGTTTCTTTTTATGATGATGATACTACAGGTTATGATGTTCATCCTTGATATCACGCTAAATATGAGTATATATTAAACGGAAAGAACAAAATATATAAATATTTAAGCAAAAAACATCCTCCTTTGGAAATAACGTGGTATTATACTAATAATCCTAAAAAAATATTTCATTATGAGGATAAGACATCACCATTATTTATTTTAATTTATATAATTCCGTTTGTAATAACAGCTATAATAATGAATTTATTAGGCATTACCATAAAATAAAACTACTTTCAATTTTATTTGAAAGTAGTTTTTATTTATTTCTCAATAACTCGAGTTATATACTAACATGGTGTCCCCAATAGGACTCGAACCCATATCTATCCCTTAGGAGGGGATTGCTCTATCCTGCTGAGCTATGAGGACATATATAAATTATAACATATAAATTTTTATTATTAAATATAAATTTATATATTATGCTTTATTGTATATTTTTATCTTTTTCGGTATAATATTAATGTAAGTATAATAAGGCGGTGTATTATGAAAAAAGCTTTAAAAGTAACTTTAATAGTTATTGCGGTTATAGTAGCATTATTTATTGGACTAGTTTCGTATTTTGTATATGATCAATTAAAAATGGAAAGTAAATTAGATGCTATAATAACTAATCTTGCCAATGAAGAGACAATTGACATGACACTTGAAACTACAGGTGATTGTGCCAAAATAGAAAAGATAATGAAAACTAGTTATCGTGATTTTTATAAACTAGTAGATAAAATTATTAATGAATATGGTAACCCTGTAGTTACTAATAGTTTAAGTGCTAATAATTATGCAAAAGATGGACCAGAATTTGTGAATACTAGAAAAGAGTTAAATGAGCTGAAAATAAAACGTCAAGAGTTGAATGAACAAATGTTGCAAATTGTATCACAAGAAGCAATAGATAATAATATCAAACGTTATAAATTAGACGATTATTATAGCGAAATTTATGAAGAATACGCACATTCATTAAAATTAATAATTGAAGACGTAGTAGAAGAAGATAAATCATTTAATGAGTCGATCGATGTTGTAATAGAAATTTTAGATTTTTTACAACAAGAGAAAGATCATTGGCAAGTGGAAGGAGAAAATATTCTTTTTGATGATCAAAGCCTTCTTGATAAGTATAATTGGTTGATTAGTAAAATATGTTTAGATTGTGATACTAGTGAAGATACTGATAGTCCATCTAGTCTTTAATAAAAAGAGCTTCTTATCTTAATATGAAGTTCTTTTTATATAGTTCTTTAAAAATACTTAAATGAATTAATTCATCTTCAATAATTCTTTTAATTAGTGTTTGAATATAACGATCTTTAATTATTTTTAATTGTTCGCGATAATGATTAATAGCCGTTTGTTCAGTTATAATATTAGTTTCTAACATTTCTTTAAAATTAGTAGTGTAATTAACATTAGCACTATTCCATAATCTTAATACATTGTCATTCCCAAAACTACCATAAATAGGATTACCTCCTAATAGAACAATGGTCTCTCCTAATAAATATAAATGATGCATTTCTACTTCTGATATTTTCTTCATGATTTCTGCAAAAGAAGGATTAGTATTATTAGTAGATAAAGTTTGATATAGATACAAATTAATAGCTGTATCTTCACTTACTACTCCAGCAAAATCGTCTAGTAGTATTTTTGCATATTGTAAATTAGGACGTTCTACTTTAGGAATAGGATATTTATTATTACTTTGATAAATCATAAGTACCTCCTAGTAGAGAATATGAATTTATTTATTAGTTTATGTCGACAATAATAATAATTTGCGTTATAATAACACCATTAGTAAAGGGGGATTTATATATGAATTTTACATATTATGGGGCTGATTTAAGTAAAACAATAAAAAGTTATAAAAAAAATGGATACTCTTATCATATTGAATATTTAGATGGTAGTACTAGTGATTACACATGTTATAATGAAGAAGAAGATACAAAAATAAAAGAATTAATGTTAAAACAAGCTATGGAAAGGCAGAAAAAAATAAAAGAAAATTACCTTGAAAACAGTAGGGACATTAATAAGGTTATTACTATTGTCTCAGCTATAGGTACTATTTATTTTGTTAACGATTCCAAAACTATTTTAGCTCTTCTTTCGGCTGCAGTGTTATTGCCAACGGTAACGTTATGGAAGGAGAGAAGTAAAACATTAAAGGAATTGCGAAAATATCGTATGTTTTTAGAAATGGCGGGAGATTTAAAAGATAAAGATCAAACGGAATTATTAAAAACAGTGGAGTTTGATACTTTTTATCAAAGACCATTAAGTATAGAAAGTTTAGATGAATTTACTTATGGAGATGTCAAATTGATATATAAAAAGTTTAATACTCGTCGAAATATACAGAAATCCAAATAAAGTATGGTATAATGATTAAGAGGTGAGTAAATGAAATATAGTATTATTATTCCAGTATATAACGTTGAAAAATATATTGATCGTTGTTTAAAAAGTATATTAGAGCAAAGTTATGAAAAATATGAAGTTATCATTGTTAATGATGGAAGTCCAGATAATAGTATGGATATTATTAAAAAATATACTAAAAAAGATAAACGTTTTAAAGCATATACTAAAGAAAATGGTGGACTTAGTGATGCTAGAAATTATGGAGTAGAACAAGCAACTGGGGATGTAATTGTTTTTATTGATGGAGATGATTATGTTAATCCAGATTTATTGTTAAAAGTGAATGAAGAATTTGAATGTAGTAGAGATATTGATGTAGTTAGATACCAATTAAGATTGGTTGATGAAAATTATAATGTTTATGAACAACCTGGATATTTAGTGTTTTCTAACTTACCTTCAACAGAAGCTTATAAACTATTATTAAAAAATGTTTATGTTGATGTAGCATGGGGGTATGCTTACCGAAAAGAATTTTTTACAAGAAATAAATTTAAATACGCTAAAGGAAGAATTCATGAAGATTTAGGTTTGACGCACTTAATATTAGTTAAAGCTAATAACATTTCATCAATTGATTATGTGGGTTATAATTATGTTCAGCGTGATGGAAGTATAATTAACTCTTATAATCGTAAACAAAATTTAAGAAAAGTTTATGATACTTTATTTCATTTTGATAACTATATAGAAATACTAAAAAAAGATTCGAGTATTTCCAAAGAAAACAAAGATTTATTATTAAATCATTTATTAATTAATATTGTAGCTAAAACTAAATTATTAGAAGGTAATGATGTGAAAAACTATATAAAAGAATTAAAGAAAAGAAAAATATATAAATACTTTCCAAATTCAACTTTTAAAGATAAGTTAAGACGAGTAATTATAAAGGATTTTTTAAAATACTATTTAGCTAAAAATAATAAATAATAAGGAGGTTTTTATGAGCAATGCATCAACTTTATTAGATAAAAGCCGAAAAGGTTATTTAAATTGGGATGAATACTTTATGTTTATTGCTAAATTAACTGCTATGCGTAGTAAAGATCCTAATACTCAAGTAGGAGCATGTATAGTATCGAGTGATAATAGAATTTTATCGATTGGTTATAATGGGACACCGAATGGATATTCTGATTCTGTTTTCCCTTGGGATCGAGAAGGGAAACCTTTAGATACTAAATATTTATATGTATGTCATGCTGAACTTAATGCCATATTAAATTTTAGAGGAGGAAGAAGGGAATTAGAAAATTCTAAAATATATGTAGATCTATTTCCATGTAATGAATGTGCAAAAGCAATCATTCAATGTGGAATAAAAGAAGTAATATATTTAAATGATAAATATAGTGAAACAGATAGTGTTATTGCTTCTAAGATTATGTTTGATACTTGTGGAGTTAAATATCGACAAGTTAAATTAGATAAAGAAATAATAATTAAATAGGAGGAATAAAGAATGAAAAAAATATTATTAGTAGTACTAGCTGCACTATTATTAGTGGGGTGTGGAAATGAAAAAATTGATGGAGAAGCTTTATATAAGACAATTGATTATGAGACAGCAAAAGATTTTGTAGATAATTCTCAAGCTTTATTAATTGATGTTCGTACTTATGAAGAATATGAGAAAGGTCATATAGAAGAAGCAATTAATGTACCTTTAGATACTATAAGTGAAGCAACAATTAAAGCAGTAACTATTGATCAACTTGATAATATTATTGTTTACTGTGAATCAGGAGAAAGAAGTAAGGAAGCTGCAATTAAGATTCTTGAACTTGGATATACAAATGTTTATGATCTAGGTAGTATGGATAATTGGGAAACGGATAATGCAGAAACAAGTGAATAAGCCAGTAATAGGGATAATTACAAGGCCTTTATTAGATGATGAAGTTAAGGTATGTCATTTAAGTATAGCAGAAGACTATCGTAAAGCAGTAATTTTAAGTGGAGGAATACCTATTGGCATTTTACCTCCACAAATTGTTGATTATGAAAACTTCTTACCAAAAGAAATAGATAAAATGACCCAAGAAGAAAAAGAACTCTTAATTAGCGAAATAAATATGTGTGATGGTATCTTAATGCCAGGTGGTACTAGAAGATATGAGTATGATAAATTTATAACTGATTATTGTCTAGAGAAAGATATTCCTATTTTAGGAATATGTTTAGGAATGCAATTATTAGCAACTTCTATTCATCATGATACTTTAGAGTTTACTGACAATAATTTTAGTCATGCTAAGCCTGGAGATAATAAAGTGCATACTGTTAAGTTAGACAAGAATTCTAAATTATTTAATATAATTGGTGAAGAAGAATTTTATGTAAATAGTCGTCATCGTTATAAAATAACTGATGTGGGATTATTCACTGCTGTAGGATTTAGTGATAGTATCATAGAAGCTATTGAAATAAGAGATAAAAAATTTGCAATAGGAGTACAGTGGCATCCTGAAAATTTGATGGATACAAATCCTAGCCAAAAATTATTTCAAGCATTTATCGATGCATGTAGGAAGTGAATATGGAAGTAAAAATCAATGGTGTATATAGACACTTTAAAGGAGATTATTATCTAGTTCTTGATGTTGCTACTCATAGTGAAACGGATGAAAAGTTAGTGATTTATCGTGCATTATATGGCGATAATAAGTTATATGCTAGACCTTATTCAATGTTTTTAGAGAAAGTCGATAAAACCAAATATCCTAATGTAGAACAGGAATATCGATTTGAATTACAAGATATAAAATCAAAGCAACTTAATGAAAAATAAGTTGTTTTTTATATATTAGGAATTTGCTTCATTTAATTGAATAAGTGAAAATATGATTACCACATCACAAAAATTCAGATAATATATCTGATTATTTCTAATTATTATTAAATTTTAGTAATCAACTTCTACTGAAACAGGATTCATTCTAATATTACATTTTTTACAAAGAAATATTTTTCCTTCTTTGAATTCTTTCTCTGTCATTT
>CALVYX010000073.1 GCA_944372315.1 uncultured Bacilli bacterium | reverse complement strand
ATATATAATACATTTGTTCGTTTGTCAACTGCTTTTTAACAAGTTTTCAAATTTACATCTTAGAAAAGCAAATTCATTATAAATAAAAAAATAGTACTCAATTTACTTACGTAGATTAAGTACTAACCAAACATTTAAGGTGAGTACTCAACACGCCAAAGTTAAGTATTCCCTTTTTTATTTTATGAAGTATCCTTCATTCATATACATGATAACATAAAAGAGAACTTTTTACAAGTTCTCTTTTGATAAAGTCATAAAGACCTAACTCACTTATGGTGACCAGTACGGGATTCGGACCCGTGAATGCCGCCGTGAAAGGGCGGTGTGTTAAGCCTCTTCACCAACTGGCCAAAAAAAATGGCGCTCGATGTAGGACTCGGACCTACGACCTGCCGGTTAACAGCCGGATGCTCTACCAACTGAGCTAATCGAGCACTACTAGAAGTCTCTTTCATCAATTGAGACTTCTTTATTATATATGCTTTTTTTATTCTTGGCAATACTTTTTTTTATTTTTTTACTTTTTTTATCGAATTTTTATATGAACTTCTCTTAATTGTTGTTCTGATACTTCACTAGGACATCCCATCATTAGGTCTTGGCCACTAACACTCATTGGGAATGCTTGCACTTCACGTAAGTTTTCTTCTTCTAGTAGAAGCATTAAAATACGATCAATTCCAGGCGCCATTCCTGCGTGTGGTGGTGCTCCATATTGGAAAGCATTATAAAGTGATTGAAATCTCTCTTTTACTACTTCTTTAGAATATCCCACTATCTCAAATGCTTTTTCTAAGCAATCTAGATCATGATTTCTAACTGCTCCACTAGCCATTTCATTACCATTACATACAAAGTCATATTGATACGCTAATATTTCATCTTTTTCTTTGTTCATTAACGCAGTAATTCCACCTTGTGGCATACTAAATGGATTATGGCAGAAATCATATTTTCCTTCTTCTTCATTATATTCAAACATTGGAAAATCGTTAATAATACAGAACTCAAATTTATTAGGATCAATTAAATCCAATTTCTTTCCTAATTCTGTTCTAATCATTCCTGCAAATTTACTTGCTACTTTTTCTTTTTTATCCGCAATGAAGAATAATACACTACCAGGAATTAATTTAGCTTTGTCAATTAATGATGTACGTTCTTTATCAGTTAAGAATTTATCAATAGGTCCTTTAAAAGACATATCATCTTGAACTGTTATATATCCAATACCAGGCATTCCAATGCTAGAAGCATATTCTACTAATTCATTATACCAAGAGTTTGGTTTACTATTAATACCATCTACTTTGATTCCTCTTACTGTATTACCTCTAAATGGTTTAAATCCACTTTCCTTAAACTCACTACTTAAATCCATAATAAGTAATGGATTTCTTAAATCAGGTTTATCCGTACCATATAGTAACATAGCATCTTTATACGCTATTCTTCTAAATGGTCTAGGACTTACTTCCTTATTACTAAACTTAGTAAAAGTATCATAGAATATCTCTTCCCCAATTTCATAAACATCTTCTTCTGTAACAAAGCTCATTTCAAAATCTAATTGATAAAATTCTAATGTTCTATCACTTCTACAATCTTCATCTCTAAAGCAAGGTGCTATTTGATAATATTTATCAAATCCTCCCACCATTAATAATTCTTTAAAAATTTGTGGTGCTTGTGGAAGAGCATAGAATTTTCCATGAAATTTACGAGACGGAATAATAAAGTCTCTGGCTCCTTCTGGAGAAGATGCCGTAATAATAGGAGTTTGTACTTCCGTAAATCCTAAAGAATCCATTTTGTTACGTAAAAACTTTAATACTTCACTTCTTAGAACAATATTATCACGCACTTTTTTATTTCTTAAATCTAGGTAACGATATTTTAGTCTTACATCTTCTCCTACTTCATGAGAAGTTTTAACTTCAAATGGCAATACATTTAAAGCTCTACCCAAGACTTTAATATCATCTACTAATATTTCCACAGTACCAGTAGAAATATGATTATTATAATCTTCTTCCTCTCTTTTTCTAACGGTTCCATTCACACATACTGTAGATTCCTTCGTAAGTCCTAAAAAGATATTATCATCATTACTTACTAATTGCACCGTACCTTTTTCATCTCTTACATCAACAAAAATAACTCCACCATGATCTCTTATATTCTCAATCCAACCAGAGATCTTAACTTTATTACCTATATCAGATTCACTTATTTGTCCACAATAGTGGTCTCTATATCTATTGGCTTTCATATACCCTCCTTTAAAATTCGCATGTTTTAGGACATCTTGGATATGGAATAACATCTCTGATATTATCTACCCCTGTCAAATAAATAAGTAACCTTTCAAATCCCATTCCAAAACCAGAATGTACACATCCTCCAAATTTTCTTAAATTGATATACCAATATAACTCTTCTTGATTCATACCTAATTCTTGCATTCTATTTACTAATTTATCATAGTCATCTTCTCTTTGACTTCCTCCCATTAATTCTCCTGCTCCAGGAACTTCTAAATCCACCGCCGCAACAGTTTTACCATCAGGATTTTGTTTCATATAGAATGCTTTAATATCTTTAGGCCAATTTTTAATAAATACTGGTCCATTAAAATATTCTGTAATATATTTCTCGTGTTCTTTCGCAATGTCTTCTGAATACTCTGGAGTAAATTCCCATTTTACATTTGCATTTTTTAAAATAGTAATCACATCTTTATGATCAATTCTTGTAAACTTACTATTAATTAATTTTGTTAATTTATTTTTTAATCCTTTTTCAACAAAATTATCAAAGAAGTCTATTTCTTTAGGACAATGTTCTAAAACATATGTAACAATATATTTAAGCATATCTTCCATAATATCCATATCTTGTTCTAAATCGCAAAAGGCAATTTCTGGTTCTATCATCCAAAACTCTGAAGCATGTGTTTTGGTATTTGAATTTTCAGCTCTAAAAGTTGGACCAAAAGTATAAGTTTTTTTATAACTAAGAGCAAAAGTTTCGGCCTCTAATTGTCCAGATACTGTTAAAGATGTTTGTTTTCCAAAAAAGTCTTTAGAATAGTCTATTTTACCATTTAAGGTATCTATAGGTAAGGTAGTTACTTGAAACATTTCACCTGCTCCTTCACAGTCACTAGCAGTAATTAAAGGGGCATGAAAATATACATAACCTCGATCTTGAAAATATTTATGAATAGCATAAGAAGTTATACTTCTTACACGAAAGATAGCATTAAACAAATTAGTTCTAGGACGAAGATAAGCCACTTCTCTTAAGAATTCTCTAGTATGTCTTTTAGGTTGAATTGGATAGTCATCTGGACAATCTCCTTCTAAGATAAGACTTTCTAATTGTAATTCATACTTTTGACCTTCTTTAGGAGAGGAAACTACTTTACCTGTAATAGTAACACTACTACCTATTTTTAATTTTTGAATATTATCATAATCATCTATATGATTATCATAGACAACTTGTAAATTAGTTAAAACTGTTCCATCATTAAAATCAATAAAACTAAATCCTTTTTGTTTACGATGATTTCTTATCCATCCTTGTAATGTTACTTTGGTATTTTCTATATCATCTTTGTTATATAAATCTTTTAAATCAAGTAACATATTATCTCTCCTCTAATTCTTGTTTTAACAAGTCATAAGTTGTACTAGGATTTGCTCTACCTTTTGTTTTTTTCATCACTTGCCCAACAAGGAAATCAATAATATTAGTTTTACCATTTTTATATTGATCGATAGCATTTGGTTGTTCTTCTAATACTTCTAATACTATCTTCTTAATTTCGTCAAGGCTTCCAATTTGTTTGATTCCTAAGTCATCGATTACTTTAATAGGATCTAAGTCTTCTTCTAGAGATTTTAATAATACTTCTTTTCCTTGTTTAATAGATACTTCTCCTTTCGTTACCTTAGTAATTAATTCGGCTAACATTTTAGGAGTTAAAGAAATATCTTTGATCTCTTTTTCTAGTTTGTTTAAATTTCCTAACATAATACTGCTAATCCAGTTCGATGCTGCTTTAGGTTCTATTCCTTCTTTTAGCACCTCTTCAAAGAAATCAGAAACACTTTTTTCTTTTACTAAGATAGTAGCATCATATTCGGATAACTCTAATTTGTTCATGTATTTTTCTTTACGTTCGCTAGCAAGTTCTGGAATATTTTGTCTTATTTCCTCTAACCAACTATTAGATATTTTAAATTTTGGAATATTAGGTTCTACAAAGTATTTATAGTCGATAGCATCTACTTTACTACGCATATAAACAGTTTCTCCCAACTCTTCATCCCAACGTCTTGTTTGTTGTTCCATTTCATCATACTTGCCAGTATGTTTTAATTCTATTTGACGTTCTATTTCATAGTTAATAGCATCTCTTACTCCACCAAAAGAGTTAACGTTTTTAATTTCTACTTTAGTTCCCCAATTTTCTTCTAAAGACTCATCTTTGTCTTTATCCATGATGGAAACATTTACATCACATCTTATTTGTCCTTTTTTACTATCCGCTTCACTAATACCAGCATATTGATAAATAGAACGCATCGTCTCTAAGAATGCTACTGCTTCATCTGCAGAATGTAAATCCGGATAAGTAACTAGTTCTAGTAAGGGAACCCCTGCTCTATTGTAATCAATCGTGGAATAACTTCCATAGTGATCAGTGGATGCGGCATCTTCTTCTAAGTGAATATTATTAATTCTTACTTCTTTTTCTTCTCCATTACAGTCAAACTTTAACTTACCATAAATACCAACTGGTGCAGGCTTTGTCTCTTGAGTAATTTGAAATCCTTTTGGTAAATCTGGATAATAATAATTCTTTCTTTCAAAATACATATATTCTGGTTGTTTACAATTTAAAATGATACTTGCCATTAAAGCTTTCTTTACTGCTTCTTTATTAACCACAGGAAGTGTACCTGGAAAAGCCATATCAACTGGTCTTATATTAGAGTTTGGAACATCACTATAAGAGTTTCTAGCACTAGAAAATACTTTAGTATTCGTTTCACTTATCTCACAGTGCATCTCTAAGCCAATTAAAACTTTATAATTATTATCCATTATGCCACCTCCTTAGCTATTTGGCCTTTATATCCTAATTTTTCTTCTAAGGCATAAGCAATGTTTAAAACATTTTCATCATCATAACATTTACCCGTAATATTTACGCCAACTGGTAAATTACTTACAAAACCATCGGAAATCGTAATCGATGGGAACCCTCCAAAGTTTCCTATTTGTAAATGTTCTTCTAACACAGTAGTATCATTATCTAACATATCATCATTTTTTTCTAATAATTTTGCTGGACCACTTCCTACTGGTAAGATTACTGCATCATATTTCTCAAACAATTTATTCCATTCATCCACTAATAATCTTCTAACACGTTGTGCATTATGGAAATAACGATCTTTATTTTGTGCTTGTAATACATAAGAACCTATAACAAATCTTCTTTTAATAAGAGGAGAAAAACCTTTCGTACGATAATCCTTCATAGATTCTATATAATCTCTTCCTTCACTTCTTGGTCCAAAGATAAGTCCAGTTAAATTTGACATATTAGAAGTTGCTTCTGCACAAGAAATAACGACATAAACAGAAGCTAGAGCATTAAGAAGTGTTTTATCCACAGACACCTCTTCTACTTCCATACCTAAACTTTTACATACTTCAAGACAATTCCTAAAGTTTTGTAAATGTTCTTTTAATTCGTCGCTTGCATTTGGATAATTTGCGATATCACAAATTTCTTTTACATAACAAAGTTTTTTACCTTTTACATTACCATTAAGTGACTCATATAAATGAATGTTACTAGAGTCCCAACTAGTCATATCAAGTTTATCAATACCTTTCATAGCATCCACTACAATAGCTGCGTCTTCTACACTTCTAGTTAAAGCTCCACAGTGATCTAAGCTAG
>CALVYX010000072.1 GCA_944372315.1 uncultured Bacilli bacterium | reverse complement strand
TATTTAGTATTATATAAATTTATGTTATATTAAAATTAGAGGTGATATATGATTAAAATTTGACAAAAGTTATAAAATATTTATAATACTCTTCGAGGTGAGGAGAATGAGCTTTGAAGAAGCTTATAATGAATTTAAAATATATGCTTCAAAACGGCATAAAAAACAAGGTTTTGATACACTAACCAATAATTTTAGATTACATATACTGCCTTATTTTAAAGATAAGTTAGTTTGTGATTTAACAAAACAAGATATATTGTCTTGGCAAAATATTATTTTAGAAAAGAATTATAGTAATAATTTTAATAATGCATTATATAGTGTATTTAGTTCTTTTTTAGAATATTGTATACTTATTGATTTAATTGAATTGAATGTTGTTAGACTTGTTGGTAATTTTCCTAAAAAGTTTGAAGAGTATAAATATGATGTTTATAATATTCATGAATTTAAATTATTTCGTAGAAATATGGAAAATAGGATTTATAAAGAATATTTTAATTTTATGTATTTTTATGGTACTCGTCCTAGTGAATGTATAGCACTTCGATTTAGTGATTTAGAAGGACAATACATTTATATTAGACATAATATTCATAGAAGAGGTAAAAGATTATTAGATACACCTAAAAATCAGTCTAGTATACGTTATATTAAGATAAGTTTATTTGAATGTTTTAGATTATATATTTTGAAATGTTATTATATTAAAATTTATGGTAAGTGTTGTGATGATTATTTTATCTTTGGGGGTAAAAAGCCACTTTCTACTACTTCTATAGATAGGTATAAACATAATGCTTGTATTAAAGCTAACTTACGTGAAATAACTTCACATCAATTTAGGCATAGTTACGCAACTCGTAAAATACATAAAAAAGTACCTATTGATGTTGTATCTCGTTCTATGGGACATTCTAGAGTATCTACTACTCTTGATATTTATGTACATAAAGAAAAAAGAGTAACTAGTACCCTTTTTCCAGTGAGATTTAATTTTTTTAATACCATAACCAATAATTTTAAAAAAATATCTCAATCTATTATTACATTTTTTATGTAATAATTATAAATGGGGCGAATAGTGGGGATCGAACCCACGCATACCAGAGCCACAATCTGGCGTGTTAACCACTTCACCATATTCGCCATTTCTAATTGACTACTATATTTTAACAATAAAACTTATATAAGGCAAGTATTTTTTATAAAAAAAGATATTAGTCATAGCTAATATCCGTTGATATGTTTATTTTATTCCTATAGATTTATAATAATCACATAATTCTTTAAATCTATTAAAATGTACTACTTCACGTTGCCTTAGCCATAATAATGGTCCGATAACGTCAGGATCATCTGTCATACTAATTAGATTCTCATATACAGCTCTAGCTTTTTGTTCGGCGGCCATATCTTCATATAGATCGGCTATAGGATTTCCTGTAGTAGCAAAATACGCTACAGTAAATGGAACACCATTAGCATCTGTTGGATATAAGGAACTATCATGTCCTGCATAATGTCCCCCCATACCAATTGCTTTTAACTCTTCAATTGTGGCATCTTTAGTTAATTGATAAATCATAGTACATATCATTTCAATGTGAGCTAATTCCTCAGTTCCTATATCTGTAAGAAGAGCTTTACCTCTTTCATCTGGCATAGTATATCTTTGATTTAAATAACGAAGTGCAGCGGCCATTTCTCCATTAGCTCCGCCATACTGTTCCACCAAATATTTAGCCATTTGCAAATCTTTTTTCTTAATATTTATTGGATATTGTAATCTTTTTTCATATTTCCACATTAGAAACTCCTCCTATCCCAAGGCCAACTATCTTTAGTCCATGTGAATGGACTTTCCGTCATATATGGATTGTTAATAGAAATAGGTCCATATTTTGATTGATAATTATTTAACATTTCATCATATGCTTTTCTAAATTCGTTAAATTTATTAATCATACTTTGGTCATCTGGAAAATTATCTAAATATAAATTCATCTCATGCATAGCAAATGCTGTTTGATCTAAATTTAATAATGCCTCTTCTTGAGCATTTTTAGGAGTTATTTGGATAGGACGATAATTTCTAAATGGATCATAAAGATTTTTGAACATATTTCCTTTCATAAATCCTTCATATGCTCCATAAAGATTATTATTTAAATTATTATTCATATTATTATTTGGTTTATTATTATGATTATTAAATAAAGGCATTTCATTTTTATTATTATTAGAATTCATACCTTGTAAAAACATATCACTAATAACATCGGATGTTCCATTTAAAAACATTTGATAATCAAAATTATTCATATTTTCCTCCTCAGTTTAATTTATGTAATTTAATATAACAAGTATGGGGATTCGTCTATTTCTAAAAAATAATATTTAACTAATATATAAAAAGTATTACAATATATATGGAGGGATTATATGTATGATGTAGTAATTGTAGGTGCGGGACCTGCAGGATTATTTTCTGCTTATGAATTGTCTAAAAATAAAAATTTAAAAGTATTATTATTAGATGCCGGAAAATTTGCTAAAGACCGGGTATGTCCTATGAATAAAAATGAAAAAACGTGTATTAATTGTACTCCATGTAATATTATGTCTGGTTTTGGGGGCGCAGGGACTTTTTCTGATGGTAAACTTAATTTTATTCCTAAATTAGGTAAATCAGATCTTTTTAAATATATGAATGAACAAGAAGCTTATGATTTGATTGATGACACTGAAAAAATATTTAATGAGTTTGGTATGGATAGTGATATCTATCCTAGTAATATAGCAGAAGCTAATGAAATAAAAAAGAAAGTCGCATTATCTGGAGCCAGATTAATGCTTATTAAACAAAAACATTTAGGTAGTGATCGCCTACCTGGTTATATTCAAAAATTTACTGATTATTTAATAAAAAATAATATAGATGTTTTAGATAAAAGTGAAGTAATAGATATTAATAGTGTTAAGAAAGATCTGCATGAAATTACTTATCAAAGACATAATAAAATTATAAAAGTAAAATCAAAGACAGTAATCGTTGCACCTGGTAGAACAGGAGCTAAGTGGGTTCAAGAATTAGCGGATAAATATAATATTTCCTATGTATCTCAAAGCATTGAAATTGGAGTAAGAGTAGAAGTTAGAAAAGAAATATTAGAAGACTTATGTAACGTTATATATGATCCAACCATTTTTATAAAAACGGATACTTATCAAGATGAAATAAGAACTTTTTGTACCAATCCAGGAGGTTTTGTAGCTAAAGAAAATTATTATGGTTATATTTGTGTTAATGGTCATGCTTTAAAAGATATTAAATCCAATAATTCTAACTTTGCTTTTATCAGTAAAGTAAATTTAACAGAACCAGTAACAAATACTAGACAATATGGAGAATCAATTGCTAGAATTGCAAACGTTTTAGGAGAGGGGAAACCAATTATTCAAACATTAAAAGATTTGAAAAGTGGAAGGCGTAGTAATTGGTCTAGAATTAATAAAGGCTTTATTACTCCAACATTAACTGATTGTGTAGCAGGTGATTTAGCACTTGTGTTACCTCATAGAATTATCACTAACATATTAGAAGGATTGGAAAAATTAGATAAGATCATTCCGGGAGTTAATAATGATGAAACTTTACTTTATGGACCAGAAATTAAATTTTTTAGTAATGAAATTACTACCAATAATAAGTTTAAACTAAAAGATCATGATATATATTTTATTGGTGATGGAGCAGGTAAAGCTGGAAATATTGTAATTGCTGCAGCCACTGGATTGGTAGCAGCAAGAGATATTCTAAAGAATAATTAGCAACTTTATATTGAAGTTGTTTTTTATTTGGTTGATAAAATGTATTATTTTTTGTATAATATCTTGAGATGTAAAAGGTGATGTCTATGAGTAAAACTAATAGAAAAGTAGTATTAGTAACGGGTGCTAGTAGTGATATTGGACAAGAAATAGTAACTTTGTTTGCTAAAAACAATTATGATGTGGTGATTCATTATCATAAGAATATAAATAAAGCGTTAGAACTGCAAAAAAATATCCACAAGTATGGTGGAAAAAGTTTAGTAATAAAAACAGATATTTCGAATACCATGGGCGTTATAAATATGTTCCATCAAATAAATGATACATTTGGTAGAATTGATGTGGTAGTTAATAATGCTGGTATTGCTTTAGATAATGATATATATGATAAAACAAAAGAAGAGTTTATGAGAGTACTAGAAGTAAATTTAATAGGTACATTTTTAGTTATAAAAGAAGCCACTAAATATATGGAAAAAGGCACTATTATAAATATATCTTCTACTGATGGGATCGATACTTATAATACACTTAGTATAGATTATTGTGTTTCAAAAGCAGGAATTAATTTATTAACTAAGATATTAACGGATCGTTTTCCTAATTTGAATATTTATGCCGTTGCACCGAATTGGGTAAAAACGGAATCAGTTTTAGAAATGAGTCCTATTTTCTTACAAGAAGAATTAAAACGAATTGGGCAAAAAGAATTGATTGATCCAATAAAAGTAGCTAAGAAAATATATGAATTAACTAATTGTAGGCTACCTAGTGGAAGTATTATTAGAGTAGATGAATAAGTGTTAAAGGAGAATACTATGAAAAATGTTTTTGATTTTAAGAAAGAAATAATAGATTTATGTACTGAAGCAGAAGTAAATTGTGCGAGCGAATTTACTAAAATAGATAAAATTTGTCAATTAAATAGTTTGAAAGTATTAAGTGCTTTTCACGAAAATAGAGTATCAGAAATACATTTTAATTCTACTACTGGATATGGATATAATGATATTGGAAGAGACGTTATTGAAAAAGTTTTTGCAAAAGTTTTAGGCTGTGAAGATGCATTAGTAAGAAGTCAATTTATATCAGGAACTCATGCTTTAACTGTCGCACTTTTTGCTTTTCTTCGTCCTGGAGATATCATGCTTAGTATTACTGGAAAACCATACGATACATTAGATGAGGTTATTGGTATTAGAGATAATCCTAGTTCTTTAAAATCATATGGAATAGAGTACGAGCAAGTAGATCTTATTAATAATGAGTTTGACTATGATAATATTAAGAAAGTTTTAACTAGTAAAAAGATTAAGTTAATCGAAATTCAACGTTCTAAAGGATATTCTACTAGAAAAAGTATTACAATTAATAAATTAGAAGAAGTAATCAAATTTATTCGTAACATAGACAAAGAAGTAATTATTATGATCGATAATTGTTATTGTGAATTCGTAGATACTAAAGAACCTTGTGAAATAAGTGCTGATGTTGTTGTAGGTTCATTAATAAAAAATTTAGGTGGTGGAATTGCTCCTAATGGGGCCTACATTGCAGGGCGCCATGATTTGGTAGAATTAGCTGGTGAAAGATTAACTGTTCCTGGTGAAGGAAGAGAAGTAGGACCTACTCTTGGTATTAATAAAATGTTATTACAAGGATTGTTTCTAGCTCCTCAAGTAGTAGCAAGTAGTCTTAAGACTGCTGTTTTATCAAGTTATATGTTAGAAAAATTAGGGTATTTAGTTGAACCACGCTATGATGAAAAACGTGCTGATATTGTTCAAAATATTATTTTTAACGATGAAGAAAAATTAATTAAATATTGTCAAGGTATTCAAGAAGCTTCTCCTATTGATTCTTTTGTTGCACCTGATCCTTCTGAAATGCCTGGCTATGAGGATAAAGTTATTATGGCTTCTGGAAGTTTTACCCAAGGATCTTCTATTGAATTAAGTTGTGATGGTCCATTAAAAAGCCCATATGTTGCTTATCAGCAAGGATCTTTAAGCTACGAATATGGCAAATTAGGTGTAATGAATGCTATTAACAAATTATTGTAGATTTGACTAATTTGATAAAATTTGCTATATTGATTAAGTCGCGCGTTTAAAAAGCGATAAGGTGAAATGATGAAAGGTAAAAAAGTTAGTCGATCGAAAAGACGAACTAGTTTATTATTTATGTCTTTTATTTTCATAATTATTAGTAGTATAGTATTATTAATTGAAGATGAATTTAAAACAAGAGATGTTATTGTAGTAACAACGGAAGTAGCTAAAAAACAGGCTCCTATTATTTTAAAGCATGAAGAACCAAAAGAAGAGGTTAAGGCAGAGCCAGTGAAAGAAGAAGTAAAAATAGTTTACGATAATATGACTATGGAACAACTTGCTAATAAATTAAATAAATCAATGTATGGTATATTGGCTGGGAAAGGTAGTGTGTTTGCTAATTATTCTATTCAATATGGAGTGGATCCTTATTTAAGTTTAGCTATAGTGTTACAAGAAACAGGATGTAAATGGAATTGTAGTTATTTAGCTAGAGTGTGTAATAATATAGGTGGTCAAGTAGGAACTCCTAGTTGTGGTGGAGGAAGTTATAGATCTTTTGCTACTTTAGATGAAGGAATTAGAGTATTCTTTGAAAACTTATCTTACAATTATTATCAACAAGGATTAACTGATGTTTATAGTATTCATAAAAAATATGCTCAAGATCCTTCGTGGCCAACGTATATTAATAATTATATAAATGAAATTAGAGCAAAATAGTTAATTGTTTAAAGAGGTAATTATGAAAAGAATTTTTATTGTTAACCCGATTTCAGGAAATGGTAAATCAATAGAAATTGCTAACGAAATTAAAGAAGTACTAGATAGGGATAACGAAGATTATGAGATGTATTATACTACTTCTCCAAAAGAAGCTATCAGTATTGCATCAAGGTTTAATAGTGCAGCTCCTCATATTATTTATAGTGTTGGAGGTGACGGTACTTTATTCGAAGTGGTGAATGGAATTAGTAATAGTAATAATATTTTAGGTATTATTCCTTCAGGAACTGGTAATGATTTTATTAAAAGTCTTAATAGCGATGAAGAAATTACTTATGTTGATTTAGGTAGAATGAATGAATATCGTTTTATAAATATTGCTTCTGTTGGAATAGATTGTGAAATTGCTAATAATCAGAATCAAATGAAAAAGTATTCAATACCAAAAACATTGCGTTATAAAGCTAGTATTTTATATACATTATCTCATTTTCAATCACCGTATATAAAAGCAAATATTAATGATCAAGAATTTGCTCGGAATATAACTATTTTAGCTATCTGTAATGGTAAATATTATGGTGGTGGTTTTGCCATTGCACCCAATGCTAAATATGATGATGGACAATTTGATATATATTTAGCAGATTATGTTGAAAAGTTTAAAATTCCAGGACTTCTTTTAAAATTAGTTAGAGGAAAGCACGAAACATCTCCATATGTTCATAAGTTTTACAGTAACAAAGTAGTAATTCATTCTGATTACAATTTAAATTGTAACTTGGATGGTGAAATTTTTTCTCTTAAAGATATGGAATTTTCTCTGGAGAATAAACAAATGCCATTATATACTGCTAATGATAAAATTAAAAAGCTATGTAAAAAAAGAGGACTATTAAAATGAACTGAACCCCAAAAGTTGGACAGTTAATAATTAGTATTAATTAGAGGATTGTAACCTGTAATTTACAGGAGACAGTCCTTTTAATTTTTCTTTAATTCTATCATGATTATAATAATAAATATAGTCATCTATTGCATTTATTAAATCATCTAAAGTTTCATATTTATCTTCTTGATCATAAAACATTTCTGTTTTTAGTATTCCAAAAAAGTTTTCCATTAACCCATTGTCCATACTATTTCCTTTTCTGGACATACTTTGTTTTATACCTTTATTCTTTAATCTTTGTTGATAAGACTCATGTTGATATTGCCAGCCTTGATCTGAATGAAATATCAATCCATCAAGATTATTATTTCTATCAAATGCTTTATTTAACATATCATTTATTTGTTCTAGATTAGGAGATTTAGAAGTATTATAAGATATTACTTCCTGATTAAAGCCATCTAATATAGGTGAAAGATAAACTTTTTCTCCTCTTAAATTAAACTCTGTAACATCTGTATACCATTTTTCGTTTGGTTTATCTGCTTCAAAATCTCTGTTAATAATATTATCTGCAACTTTACCAACAGTTCCTTTATAAGAAGAGTATTTTCTTTTGTTCCTTTTTAGAGGTTTTAAACCTAATTTAACCATTATTCTATATACCTTCTTATGATTTACTTTATATCCTTGATTTCTTAATTCTAAGGTAATTCTACGATAACCATATCTTTCTTTATTATTGATAAATATTTCCTTTATTCTATCTATAATCTCTTTATTTTTATCATCTTTATCTGTTTTAGATAAAGTATAATAATATACTGATTTAGCTAGACCAGTTATTTGTAGAAGAATCTTTAATGGATATTTTAGCCGAAGTTCACTGACAATATTTACTTTTTCTTCTGTTGTTGATTCTTCCTTGCTTGAACAACGGCTCTCAATTTTTTTGAGTATTCAAGCTCAGCTTTTAAATATAAATTTTCTTCTTCAAGTCTTTTTATTTTCTCATCTTTCGTTTCATATTTCTTTTCTTTGGTAACTTTAGGCATAGTTGGCCGACCTCGCTTTCGTTCAACTATATTATAACCGTTTTCCTTATATTTTTTTATCCAATTGTGCAAAATTCCATCACTAGATAGACCAACATCAATTGCTACTGATGTAATACTTTCTCCACCTATAAGAATTCTATTAATAATTTCTTCTTTTTGATAAGGCGGATAATAATTGTTAGAATTCTTTTTAATTATTTCTAATCCATGTTTATCTATTAATCGTATTAAATAAGCAATATTATCGCTTCTAACTTTATATTTTCTAGATAAATAGGATATTTGCTTTCCTTCTTTTCTTAATTTGTAAATTTTTTCTTTATCTTTATAACTTAATTTACTCATATAAAAACCTCGTTTCTCATGTCCAAGAAACGGGGTTCATATCAAAATATTCCTTTTTATATTAATTACTTGTATTTGTTATATTTATTAATTGTGTCTAATGTAAATTTTATAAAATCGTCCACTTGTTTTCCTTCTGGCATTTTTTTCATATATTTATAAATGCCAGATATATCGTTAATAATATCTTGTTTATATGCTAATAAAAAGTGTTTGTTAAATTCTTTTAATATTAAATATAGTAAATAAAAATCTTTTGCCCCTCCTTTTCGAGGCCTATCAATATAAGGATTTAATATTTTTATAAGTTTATTAGGATCATTATCAAATAAGATATTGATTTTTTCTAAAAATATTTCTATTTCTTTAACTGAATTAATAAATTTTTCTTTTTCATGTGAATCAAATTCAATTTTTTCTAATAATATAGTAATGGCAAATTTTTTATCAAAGCTGACTTTTAATTCATTATCTTTGTTATACATATATATTCTAAGAACATTGTTAATATTATGTATATTATATTCTTTAAAATTAAAGTAAGCTAAAGTTATAATTAGTTCTTCATTTTTCATTTTTTTATTGTTTTGTTTAAGAATAGAGTCATATTTTTTTGCTATTTGTTTTGTTATAGATAATATATCTACACAATCAAACGAATTCCACATTTCAAAAGAATTATATAAAATAGGATAAGGTTTAGAATTTAATCTTAAGAACATATCAACTGGTTTGAATTCAGTATTATTATTTTCTGTTATTTCTAAACAATCTATTTCATAATTCAATATTTGATCTAAAAGATGTGATTCAATTTCATCACAAGTTTTGTTATTTAAAAAGTCAGATCCTCTTAAATTAGTTAATTTAAATTTATATTTTTTAGGTCTTGTTAATTCTCCATCGGCATTAGTAATTAATTTGCCTAGAAATGATAAGATACTAATAATTCTTTGTTGTCCATCGATTACTTCATATATTGGTACACCATCATTACCTTTCCTAGAATAAACATAAATAGGGGGTAACTTAATTCCTAAGATAATACTTTCGATAATTTTAGAAGCAATATTTTTATTACTAATTTCTTCTCTTTGATAAAATGGACGAACAAAGAACCTTCCTTTTACAATTTTATCAATAATGTCTTTTATTTTAAAACTAGTTTCTCTACTAATTATATTATGAATTGTAGCTAGTTTAGTATATATTTCATTTTTCTTAATTATTTTTTTAGGCCGTCTTTTTAGAGTTTCTTTTGCTTCCTTTAAGTCGTTCAAATAATTAGTAATGGATATATTTAATTCGTTCTCTAAATATTTTTTCATAAAATTATGACGCTCTATAATACTATTGGAAGTCATATTTTTATAATTATCAAAGAAATCTTTGGTTGATGGATTTTCTTCAATGAAATTGCAAAATTTATTGATGCTAAAATTATAATAATCTTCTGGAAAATAGTCATATAGAATAGATAACATCCAGTATACTGCTTTAAAAAATAAAATATTATCTAAAACAGGATTATTGAATGAAGCTAATTTATCTTTGATGATAATTGTCTTTTTTATTATGTTTTCAAATTTTTGAACAATTTCGTCATAATCTTTGGCTAATACATATCGATTGTAATATTCGTCTATAATATCAGAAGAAAAAGTTACGTTTTTAGATTCAATAATAGATATATAGGGAATAGTTAATAATTCTCTTATGTTTACTAACATTAAATTAACTAGTTCTCTTTTTTCGATGTTTCTTTTTGATTTAGGAATAAAAACATTGATAAAATTTACATATGGTTCTTCGTTATTTTTGATTTTACTTTCGAATAATTGACTTAACTTATCATAAGCATAACTTGCTCTTGCTACTTCATTTTTAGATAAAGAAGACATGCCACTATTATAACGTCTAAATAAATCTCTTTTTAATAATTCTTCACATTCAATTGGATAATCAACTCCAAATTTAAAACTATATACAATTAATCTTAATTTGAAACTTTGTAGTATTTCTTTAGCATTTTCAGGTAGCGTTGCGTAAGTACATCCTTCTAGTTCAGGAAGTTTGTTTAAACCTGATTTTTTTAATCTAAATTTATTTTCACAGAATTTTTTGATGCTCTCATATCTTTGCCTTCCATCAATTATTTCTATTATATTATTAATCCTAGTAACAGTTAAGGGAGGAATTTCTCCATTTAAAATAATTGTTTCAATTAATTTAGTTGCTTTTTCTATAGACCATACATAATATCTTTGGTAACTGGGACTATAATTTACTAATTCATTATTTTCCTCAAAGAATAATTCTTTTATAGTAGGATTTTCAGGATTTCTATCTACATATTGATATAATTTTCTTAAATCTTTATTTATAGTACTGCTCATTAAATATACTCCTCTCCTGAATAAGTATAACATATTTCATCTTTTGTCGATAATTTTTTACCTAAAATTACCAATGAAATTTAAATTTTAGTGATTTGTATTTTTATAGATTTATGTAGATAATGGTTTAGGTGATCTTATGAATGATAAAATTAGTGGTTATTACTTAGATAACAATCAGCAGCAAATTGTGATAGATGAAAGTGAGAATTTGTTAGTAGTAGCAGGAGCAGGAAGTGGTAAAACTTTAACTATTTTAGGGAAAATTAATTATTTAATTAAATATAAAAATATTTCACCTAGTCAAATATTATGTATATCTTTTACTAGAGCATCTGCTAATAGTTTAAAAGATAAAATATTAAAAGAATTTAACTGTAATATGGATGTATATACTTTTCATAAATTATCTCTAGAAATATTAAAAGAACACAATATTAATAATTATGAAATTGCAGAAGATAATACTTTAGAAAATATTATTCATGAATTCTTTTGCATTAATATTTATGATTATCCAATTTATTTAAAAAAGTTTTTTAAATATTTTAATGTAGAGTCTACTGCTAATTTAAAAAAGACATACCAAATATTTTATTATAATAATTATGATAAAATACTTGCTTTCGAAAAACTTTTATCAACTTTTTTAAGATTGTTTAAATGTAATAATTATTCACTTGAGAATTTTCCAATATTTTTAAAAAAGGCTAGAAAAACAATATTTTATTTTAAATACCAGAAAGAAAAAATATTTCTAAGTTTTGCACTTAATTTATATTTAATGTATCAAAATTACTTAAAAGAAAATAATGAAATAGATTTTGATGATATGATTATTAACGCTACTAAAATAGTTAATAAATTAGGTATAAAAAATAATTATAAATATGTAATCATAGATGAGTATCAAGATACTTCTATTGTTAGATTTAACTTAATAAAAAGTATTTTAGAGAAGACTAAGGCCAAATTTATGGTAGTTGGTGATGATTTTCAGTCCATATATCGCTTTACTGGATGTGAGTTATCGTTATTTGTTAATTTTGAGTATTTTTTTGATAATACTAAAATAATGAAAATAGAAAACACTTATCGTAATAGTCAAGAATTAATTAATGTCGCGGGGGACTTTGTTATGAGAAACAAGTCACAAGTTAGTAAAAATTTAAGATCAAATAAACATTTGGATTATCCTATTGAAATAATTTATTATAATAATATTAAGAAAACATTTTATAATTTGATTTTAAAAATTATTTATATGAACAATAAATCTATTATGATTTTAGGCCGTAATAATAATGATGTTAACTTAATATTAGATGATAAATTTAAATTACAAGAAGATGGGAAGATTATATTTCAAGAAAATAAGAACATAAAACTATATTTTTTAACAGTACATAAATCTAAAGGGTTAGAAGAAGAAAATGTAATTATTATTAATTTAGAAAATAAATTATTAGGATTTCCTAATCAAATAATAGATGATAAAATTTTGAGGTTTGTTTCTAATTCTTTTGAAAAGTATCCATATAGTGAAGAAAGAAGATTGTTTTATGTAGCGCTTACTAGGACTAAAAACAAAGTATATTTGCTAGTACCTAAAAAGAATCCATCTATTTTTATTCAAGAATTGGTTACAAGATATAAGAAAACTTTAAAAATGTATAATTAATGATTCATAGTAATAATTGTGGTATAATTTATTTAGGAGGGTTTAGCATGGTTAGAAAAGATAACGTGTTTTTAAAAGAAAATAGTCAAATATATTTAGCTAGTAATTTAGATGAAAATCAAGTTGACGTTCTATTACAAAAAAGTAATGATCCTCATGATTTAACTTATATTTGTACAATTCCTAAATTTAATTTTTTAGAAGAACTTGATCAAGATTATGTAAACCCAAGAATAGTTTTTGGGTATATAGATAATACTAATAATTTTATATTACAAAGTATAAAAATAAATGTGGAACATGAACATACCTATGATAATTTAGTGCGTAAAACATTAGAACGAGGGTTTAGGATTAACCAGGGTACATATTTATATCAATATCCTGGTAAAATACCATATTTATATACTGCTTGGGATCAAAAATTTGATTTGAGCAGATATGATTTTTCGATCAATTGTGATCATGTAGAGTTTGATTTTTTGAATGATTTTCAAGAGTTTAAAGAAAAGAATTCTGATATTTTAGGAGTTAGATTTAATTTAGGGGGTATTGATACGATTCATTCTTTTGTGAAAATTCCTACAAAACCACATGGAGAATTTAAAATATCTAGATATTTTTATAGTGAAATGAATCAATCTGAATATGATTTAGCTAGTGATAAAGACGAATTGTTTATTGATCCATATTATTTTTCTAGGCTTTTTGTTACTAGTGAAGCATCTAATCATATTATAAAGCAATATGATTTAAAGAATAATGAACAAAAAAAACTTAATAAGAAATTAGTGAAGTCTTTAAATAATAAATTAAGAGGGTAGAAAAAGTGATTATTAATGGTGTTGAAACAACGGTTAATGAAGCTATAGAATTATCTAATATTAAACAAGATTTTTTAAAAAGAAGAGAAAATGGTCTTTTACTTAGTGATTATCAAATAAATGTTTTAAATCAAAATGGTATTAATTATAAAAGATATAATAATCTTTCTTCTTTATTATTTGACCTTGAGAAAATATTAAATGAAGAAGAAAATACAGAACTTGAAGAAATTAGTAAACAATTATCAGAAATACATTATTATAATGAAGTGAATAAATAAAAAAGATTATTATTGATCAATTAACTCTTTCAATAATAATTCTTTTTCATGTTCATTTATAAATGCCGCATTAATTGCATTTTGATTCATTTTGATAAAATCTTCTTTGGTAAAGTGAAAAGTATCTTGTAGTATTTGATACGTATCATTTAAAGTTGTATTAGATACAGTTCTATTATCGGTACTAATGGTTATATTTATATTTTCATCATATAATTTTTTTATTGGATGAGAAGAAATATCATTATATATTTTAGTATCTAGATTACTAATAGGACATATTTCTAGAGTAATATTATTTTGTTTTATATGTGCTATAGTTGAATTATTTTCTATAGCTTTTACTCCATGTCCTATTCTTGTTGCTCCTAGGTTTATCGCGTTATCGACACTTAAATAATTATCTGCTTCTCCTGCGTGAATAGTAAAAGGTATTTTTTTATCTTTAGCTGCTTCAAATAATTCTTTAAAATTGTTAACAGGATATTTTTTTTCATCTCCAGCTAGATCGATACCAACTACTCCTTTATTTAAAAATCTGTATGCAGCATCTATAACTTTATAATTATCTTCGTAATTGCTACCTCGCATCATACATAAAATAAGGTTAGTTTTCACTGGAACTTGTTGTAAGCCATCTAAAATAGAAGTAATTATTTCTTCGATAGTGAGTCCTTTTTTAGTATGAAATAAAGGAGCAAATCTTATTTCAGCATAAATAACATTATCTTTTTTTAAATCTAAAGCTAATTCATGACTAATTCTAGTTAAATTTTCTTTTGTTTGCATGATGGAAATAGGAAGCTCGAATTTACTTAAGTAATCTTTTAAATCCTTGGTATTATTATCAACACATATGTTCTTTCTTACTTCTTGTTCATTCATATTTAATATAGATGCTATAGTAGAAGGCCTTACGCTTCCGTCTAAATGTAAATGTAATTCAACTTTTTTTATTTTTTCCATACTATCACCAAATATATTATATCATTTTTAAGAAAGGAATAAATGAATTTTAAAATTTACCAATGAATGTTATAATATATAATATATGATGGAGGATTTTATGGATAATATTGAACATCTTTTTTATGATGAGATAATTAATGAGGCTGCTACAGGTTATGTTGATTGTGGATTCTTTGTTCCTATTTGTTTTTCGACTAAAGAATTAATCGATGGAAAACTATGTGAAATCACTAAAGCTAGAGACTTTGATAATACAATGATACCTAGTCTTTTAATTAAAGATAGGGATAGATTAACTAATGATATTATTTCTTATTTAGAAGTAGCAGAAGAATTCTATAAATCTGATCCTAGAGTTGATGACAGTAGTAATAAAAGTAAATATATTATTTCTAGTTTACTTGCTAATACTTTGGTTACTGATTTTACTGATTTAAGTAAGTTGTTTGTAAGAGGAAAAAACTTTATTTTGGATGATTCATTGAGTGATTTTATTGAAAGTAAAAATATAGGATATTCTAATTTATTAAAATCTAACATTATAGTTACTCTTGAAAAACAAAGTATTGTAGAAGAAACACCATATGGTATTAATATTAAATTAGAAGATGATTTTAATAATACTATTTATGAATTTCCAACTATTAGATATGGTATTAGTGATAATAAAGCATATATTTATGCAATTCAAGGAAAAAATAATGTTAATAACGATAAAAAAGTAGAAAGAATTCTGAGAAAAGTAGGAGAAGGTTTCGATGAGCAAGGAACTTTAAGAGACGCTATCGCTAATCCAGAAAACTTATATTCTATTAGTCCTTGGTCATTAGTTGCATTATCTATAGTTATTCCACTTATTAAAAATTATAGTCATGTTGATGAATTTATTGCTCCTTATTTTTTAGTTAATCGTTGGAATGCAGTAGAGATATCATATGAAATTTTAAAAGAAAAATATAAAGATGAAATGTCTAATCCTAAAGTAGCTAGTGTGATAGAACGAAAAGCTAAACAAGTAGAGGAACATGATCATGTTCAAAGAAATATTACTGACAAGTTTATTAGAAACTTTAGAAGATTAGATCATCATTTTTCTAATATTAATATAGATAGTTTTCAGTTAGAACTAGATTCATCACTACATTTTAGAGTTGATGATGATTATACTTGTAATAATACTTTACTTAATGAGGTTTATAGTTTATCCAATAATTATATTAAAGAATCAAAACAATATGGTAATAACAGTTAATTAGAGGTGGTTAAATGGGTAAGATAGTGTCTAAAGTAATAAAAACAGTATCAAATAGAGAAATTAGTATAAAAAAGAATTATAAATTATTTAGAGTATTACAAAAAATTATTAATTCTAGAATGGTAAATAAAAATAAATATGAAGATGTTGTTTTTTGCTTAGGTGATAGAGATATCAAAGCTAGAGTTTTTAATTATGATGATAATCATCATAAAGCAATTATTTTCATTCATGGAGGAGGATGGGTAATAGGTTCTCTTTCTTCTTATACGAATACATGTATAGAGTTATCTAAAAAAACTAAAAGAATGGTAATTGCAATCGATTATAGATTAGCTCCTGAATATCCATATCCTAATGGATTTAATGATTGCTATGATGTGATAAAATTAATAATGGATAATTTAAATGCTTTAGGATTAAAAGAGGAAGATATTTGTTTAATGGGAGACTCTGCAGGAGGTAATTTAGTAGCTGCTATCTCTTTAAAATCTAGACATACTAAAGATTTTAGAATCGATAAACAGATACTATTATACCCAGCATTACAAAGTGATTATTCCGATAACACTAAATATAAATCAGTAATTGAAAATGGAAAAGATTATATTTTAACTCAAAAACAACTACAAGAATATATGGCTTTATATGTATCAACTCCTAAAGAACTGGATAGTCCTTATGTATCTCCTTTAAAGGCTAGAACTTTATTTTTTCAACCGGATACTTTATTAATAACATCCGACTTAGATCCCTTAAGAGACGAAGGAAAATACTATGCAAAAAGGTTAAGAAGATATTTTAATTATGTTGAATATTATAATTTTGAAGAAGCAATGCATGGATTTTTATCACAACCTATACAGAAAAAGCATACAATGAAGGCGTATAATAAAATAATAGAATTTTTAGGTGATGTTAATGACTAGAAAAGATAAAAAATGGTATAAATTAGATAATGCTGCTAAAATATTTCCACCTACTTCCAACAGAAGAGATCCAAAAGTATTTCGCTTTGCTTGTGAATTGTATGAAGATATAGATGAAAAAGTATTACAAGAGGCATTAGATAAGACTTTAGAAGAATATCCTTTGTTTTTATCGAGTTTAAAAAAGGGTTTATTCTGGTATTATTTAGAATCTTCAAATGTATATCCTAAAGTTACAAAAGAAGAGAATATTATCTGTGATAGAATGGATAATGAACTATTGTTTAGAGTCTCTTATTATAGAAAAAGAATTAATTTAGAAGTATATCACGCCTTAACAGATGGAACAGGAACTCTTTATTTTTTACGTTTATTAGTAGTGAATTATTTAGTAATCAAGCATAAGATTAAAAAACAAATATTAGTCGATACCACTTCTGTTTATGAAAAAGAAATTGATAGTTTTGAAAAATATTATAAAAATTCTAAAAAAATAAAAATACCTAAAAATATTAGAGCTTATAATTTGACTGGAAATAAATATCCGGAGGATAGGCTTAAAGTAATTGAGGGGTTGGTATCAGCTAAAGAAATAATAAAATTAGCTAAGGAATTTAATACAACAGTTACTGTATATTTATCAAGTGTTTTAATAAAAAGTATAGGTTCTACTATGAGTATTAAGGATAAAAGAAGACCAGTTGTTGTTACTGTACCGGTTAATTTAAGAAAATATTTTAAATCTAATACCGCTAGGAATTTTTTCAATACTATTACCGTTAAATATAAATTTAATGAGGATAATGATAATTTAGAAGATATTATAAAAAGTGTTAATGATCAATTTAAAAGCAATTTAACTAAAGAGCAATTGGATTCTCAAATGAATTCGTTAGCTGTTCTAGAAAATGTGTTTATAATTAGACTCGTTCCTGTTTTTATTAAAGATTTAGTTTTAAAATATTTTCATGAGAGATCAAGAAAAGAACAGACAATTGCTTTATCGAATATAGGAGTAGTTGAAATTCCAGAAGAATTGCAATCTTATATAAAATTGTTTGATGTTTTTGCTAGTACCGATGGTATGCAAATATGCATGTGTTCTTATTTAGATAAAATGATGTTATCATTTACTTCTCATTTTACTAATACAGAAATTCAAAAAGAATTTTTTGCTGAACTAGTTAAACACAATATAGAAGTTACTATTAATACTAATGTAGTGGAGGATAATAGTTATGAAGAAGTGTTATAAATGTAATGTTTTAATTAATTCTAATATTGCTAAATGTCCTTTATGTAAAAGTAATGTAGAAGATGATCATAAGGATGAAAGTGTTTTTCCAATTATTCCTAACATGTATGCTAAACATACTTTATTTTTAAAAATACTTCTTTTTATATCGATATTTGGTTCTATTGTTTGTTTAATTTTAAATTATATAATTAATGATAAAATAGGATGGTCTTGGTTCGTAGTTGCAGGTATTTTCTCTTTTTGGGTTACTTTTATAACTGGTATTAAAAGAAGACATCATTTTATGAGATTATTATTTGCAGAAGTTATGTTAATATTAATAGCATCCATATTATGGGACTATTTTACAGGATGGCATTTTTGGAGTATTACTTATGTATTACCATTCTTATGTATTTCGTATGTAACGATATTATTTTTCTTAAGAATTTTTCTTAAGAATATATTTAGAGATTATGTAATATATATCTATATAAATTCATTAATTGGATTAGTACCATTTTATTTTATTTTACGAGATCTGTTAATTGTTAGATGGCCTTCTATTATTTGTGTTATATTTAGTATTTTTTCAATTTTAGCTTTAGCAATTTTTAATCATCGTCAAATGAAAAATGAATTAGAACGAAGACTTCATATTTAGTTGTTGAGTATTTATGAAATGGATATTGATAATAATACGATATTTTGATAAAATTTAAATACAGAGAAAGGGAGGAATGTGTATGAGTCCAATTAAGGAAAGAAACATAGCGGTATGCGTAATTTTAACGATCGTTACTTGTGGAATTTATGGTATTGTTTGGTTTGTTCTTATGACTGATGATATGAGATATGCAAGTGGAGATCAAACTTTATCTGGAGGAATGGCTTTTGTATTAACTTTAGTAACTTGTGGAATTTACGGAATTTATTGGGCATATAAAATGGGTAAGGCTAGTGCTATGGCTAAAGCTAATCGTGGTATGCCAGCAGAAGATAATTCGGTATTGTATTTAATTTTACAATTATTAGGTTTAGGTATAGTTAACTATTGCTTAATTCAAAATGACTTAAATAAAATGAGTAATACAACACAAGTATCTACAGGGGTATAAAAAAGAATTTATATTCTTTTTTATTTATTATGAAAAATAAAAAACTGAAAAAACGATTAATTAAATTATTATTATTGATTGCTATTCTTTTAATTTTTATTTACGTATATTATTTTTTATTTCTTAATTATAATATTGTAATTCCTTGCTTTTTTCATAAAATCACGGGATGGTATTGTCCTGGATGTGGTATAACTAGAATGTTTTCTTCTCTTGCTCAATTTGATTTTTATCAGGCTTTTAGGTATAATCCATTATTGTTTATATCTTTACCTTTTGTTTTTATTTGTATTATAGATATAACGGTTCATTGGTTATTAGATAAAAATACTTGGTTTTTTCATAAATTAAGTAATAAGTTTTGGATAGTTTTGTTAGTAGTAGTATTAATATATGGAGTATTAAGGAATGTTCCTTATTTTGATTATTTAATACCTACAGTGATATAATTTAATTATCACGGAGGAGTATATGAGTATTTATTTGTACTTTTTATTATTTTTAATTTATTCTTTTATTGGATGG
>CALVYX010000071.1 GCA_944372315.1 uncultured Bacilli bacterium | reverse complement strand
TGAATATGGGCTTCAATTTAGTGAGTCTTGCTACTAATCATACTCTTGATTACGGTGAAAAAGGTATGCTTAGTTCGCTAGAATATTGGGGTAAGCAAGAAGGTGTAATTGCTGCTGGTAGTTATGAGTCTGAAGAATCACGTAATACTCCTAGAATCATGGAAGTAAATGGAATTACTTATACTTTGCTTTCTTATTCCACGCTTACTAATGGATTAAGAATACCATATGGAAAAGAATATTTATTTAATTTATATGATGAAGACCAAGTAAAAGAAGATATTAAAAGAGTTAGAGATAAAGTAGATGTAGTTATGGTTGCAATGCATTGGGGTGCCGAATACACTCACACGCCAGTAACAGAAGAGCGTGAAATTGCTAATTATTTAGCATCGCTTGGTGTAGATATAGTAATAGGAACTCATCCCCATGTTATTCAATCAATTGACTTTATTGATGATACGATGGTTATTTATTCACTAGGTAATTTTGTTTCTGGTCAAATAGGAATTGAAAGATTAGTTGGACTTATGGCATCCGTTACTATTAAGAAAACGGTAACAGATGGAGTTACTACGATTACTTTAGAAGATCCGGCAGCAGAATTAGTATACACGCGTAAGGCTGGAGCCACTTATGGTAGCAATTATAAATTATATCCATTTTCTAAATTAGATGATACTATTTTGCCTGGTTATAAAGAATATTATGAACAATTTATGGCTATTGCTACTGATGGTTCTAGAGAAATAAGACAAATAGGATATTAAGCGAGTATATAATACTCGTTTTTATATATTTTTTAATTAATTTATTATATAATATAAATAGACAGAATAGAAAAGAGTGATAAGATGAAATATAAAATTATGGATGGAAATGAAGCTTGTAGTTATGTATCATATCATTTTAGTGAGTTAGCAGGAATATATCCTATAACTCCAGCATCACCCATGGCAGAATATATAGATAAATGGTCTGGAGAGGGTAAAACCAATTTTTGGGGAGATACAGTTAAAGTAATCGAAATGCAAAGCGAAGCAGGAGCCATAGGTCTAGTTCATGGAGCTTTATTAAATGGAACTTTAGCAACTACTTATACGGCTAGTCAAGGATTGCTTTTAATGATTCCTAATATGTATAAAATAGCCGGAGAACTACTTCCTTGTGTCATTAATGTTGCAGCAAGAAGCATTGCTACTCACGCATTATCTATTTTTGGTGATCATCAAGATATATATGCTACACGTATGACTGGTTTTGCTATTTTAGCATCTTCTTCAGTACAACAAGCTCATGATTTAACAGCGGTTAGTTATTTATCAACTATAAAAGGAAGTATTCCTTTCCTTAACTTTTTTGATGGATTTAGAACTAGTCATGAATTACAAAAAATAGAATTATTAGATATGGATGAAGTAAAAAAACTTATCGATGTAAATAAGTTAGAAGAATTTAAAAATCGTGCGATTAGTAATAGAGTCATAACAAAAGGTACTAATCAAAATGATGATATATATTTTCAAATTACGGAAGCTAGAAATAAATATTATGAAGAATTACCTAATATCGTAAATAGTTATATGAAGAAAATTAACAAATTAACTGGTAGAGATTATAAACCATTTAATTATTATGGGGCAAAAGATGCAACTAAAATAATAATTGCCATGGGTTCTGTTTGTGAAACTATAAAAGAGACTATTGATAATATGTTAGAAAATGGTGAGAGAGTTGGATTAATTGAAGTCCACTTATATAGACCTTTTAGTAGTGATTATTTATTAAAAGTTTTACCTAAGACGGTAAATAAAATAGCTGTATTAGATCGTACTAAAGAATCTGGTAGTCATGAACCTTTATATTTGGATGTAGTTAATGTTATTCATAATTTTAACAAAGATATTAAAGTAGTTGGAGGAAGATATGGATTGTCTAGTAAAAATACTACCCCATATCAAATAAAAGCCGTATATGATTTCTTAGATAGTGATAATTGTTTTGATAACTTTACTATTGGTATTGAAGATGATGTAACAAATTTAAGTCTAAAAGAAGTTCCAATTGATATAAAACCACACGATTATGAAATGCTTATATATGGTTTTGGATCTGATGGAATGGTTAGTGCATCCAAAGATTTAATAAAAGTAACTGGTGATAATGCTAAGGTATATGTACAAGGATATTTTGAATATGATTCTAAAAAATCTGGAGGAGTTACTAAATCACATTTAAGATTTGATAAAAATCCTATAA
Organism: uncultured Bacilli bacterium; assembly: GCA_944372315.1. The sequence goes on along the minus strand of CALVYX010000071.1, from coordinate 4,420 downwards.
AATCTACCTATTATGTGGAAAAACCTAATTTAGTGGTATGTACCAAAGATATTTATTTAAAAAAGTTGAAGATGCTAGATAATATTGTAGAGGGTGGAATCTTTTTAATTAATACTAATTATAATAAAGATGAAATCTTAAATATTATTAGTACTCATGATAAGAACATTATGAAAGAAAGAAATATACAATTATATATTGTGAATGCAAATAAAATAGCTCAAGAAATTGGATTACCAGGTAAAATTAATACTATAATTGAGACAATTATTTTTAATATTAGTAGGATTATTCCTTTTAAATTTGCAGTAAATAAAATAAAAGAATCCTTAGAAGTAATGTTTACCAATAAGGGAAAAGAAATAATAGAGAAAAATACTTTAGCTATTGATAGAGCTTTAGAGACTTTGGAACTTGTTAATACTTCTTCCATAGAAGTAGAAAAAGAGTCTAACAAGAATAAGAGTGTTTTTGAGATATTAGAGTCAAAAGAAGGAAATAAATTAAAAGTAAGTGAATTAATGGATCATGTGGATGGTACTTTTAATGGAGGAATGTCAAAATTAGAAAAACGTAATGTTAGTGAAAAAATGCCTTGCTATGATAAAGAAAATTGTATTATGTGTAATATGTGTTCTTTTGTTTGTCCACATGCCGTTATTAGACCATTCTTATTAAATAAAGAAGAACAAGATGCATCACCAGAAAGTGTAAAAAAAGATTTGTTAGATTCACTAATAAATGATGATTTAAAATTCACGGTAGGAGTAAGTATTCCAGATTGTACTGGGTGTAGTTTATGTAGTAATATTTGTCCTGGTAAAAAAGGTAAAAAAGCTCTTACTATGAAAAGTAGCGAAGAAGTGAAAACTCCTGATAATTTGGAGAAATATAATTATTTATTTAATGAAGTAAAAGAAAAGAAAGTATTAAATACTTCAACAATCAAAGGAAGTCAATTTGTAAAATCAAAATTTGAGTTCTCTGGAGCATGTGCTGGATGTGGAGAGACCCCTTATTTGAAATTGTTATCACAGTTATTTGGTAATGAACTAGTTATTGCTAATGCAACTGGTTGTTCTTCTATCTATGGTGGGGACGTACCAGGAACGCCATACAGTGTTCCTTGGGCTAATTCATTATTTGAAGATAATGCAGAGTTTGGTATGGGAATGGCTGTAGCAGATCGAATAAGAAAAGAAAAGATTCGTGATATCATTCATAAAAATGTAGCACTAATACCGGATCGCGATAAAGAAATCTATGCCAGTTATTATAAGCGTTTAGATTATCAATCTAGTTGCCTATTGTATGAAGTAGTAGATAATAGTAAAATACCGGAATTAATTGCTATGAAAGAATTTATTAAGTCAAAATCTTTCTGGATCGTAGGGGGAGATGGATGGGCCTATGATATTGGCTTTGGTGGATTAGATCATGTATTATCTACTAAAGAAAATGTTAATATTTTAGTACTTGATACGGAAGTATATTCGAATACTGGTGGTCAATCATCTAAATCAACCCCTAAAGGTAGTGTTGCTAAATTTGCTAATACTGGTAAAATGAATGCTAAGAAAGATCTAGCACGAATTGCCTTATCTTATCCTCATGTATATGTTGCTACTATCTCACTTGGTGCTAATATGCAACAAGCAATTACTGCTTTAACAGAAGCAAAAAACTATAATGGTCCTTCCATTGTTATAGCGTATGCTCCATGTATTGCCCAAGGAATATTAAAAGGTATGTCTTCCAGTATTGAAGAAGAAAAGAAAGCAACTATGAGTGGATATTTTCCAATATTTAGATATAATCCAATAGAAGATAAATTTTCTTTAGATAGTAAAGCTGATTTTACTAAATATGAAGAATTCCTAAAAGGAGAAAACCGTTATCGTTCTTTAGAGAGAACTAATCCAAATGATTATGAAGAGTTGCTAGAAAGTAATCGAAAAGATGCTGAAAGACGATATAGTTACTATGAAAAATTAAATCAAAATAAACAAAAAGACTAGGAAAATTCCTAGTCTTTTAAATAAGAATAAAATAGAGGTTGTCCCCCTGCGAACAACCTCGTAAAAAAGAATAAAAAGGGGTTGGCTAGTGTGATACTAGCGACCAATTCGCCAATTTCGAATTGGTGATTCTTATAATAATCGAAAGAGGTACATTTGTCAATATTTTTTTGAAAAAAGTTACTAGTTAAAACATCTTTAATAAAAGTTGATTTTGTGGTATAATAGCGAACAAAGGAAGTGGTGGTATGATTAATTTAAGTGAAGTAAAAGGAATTGGTCCTAAAACCACAAGTTTACTGAATAAATTAAATATATTTACAATAGATGATTTAGTGCAACATTATCCATTTAGATATGATGTTTTAAGAAGAAGTGATTTAAGTACTGTAACAGAGGATGAGAGAGTAGTAATTGATGGAAAAGTAGAAAGTATTCCCTTAGTTGTTAGATTTAGAGGAGGTTTAAATAAACTTAATTTTAGATTAGCAACTAGTAATGGTGTAGTTGGTGTATCTATATTTAATAGAGCTTTTTTAAAACCTAATTTAGAAATTGGTACTAATGTTATTGCTATAGGTAAATATGATAAACAAAAGAATGTTTTAAGTGCTTCTGATATTAAATTTGGTACTTTATCAAAGGAAGATAAAATAGAACCAGTATATCATACGACTAATGGACTTACTCAAAAAAATTTAAGTGGATATATAAACAATGCTCTTTTGAAATATGGTAATGAAATAACTGATTATATTCCTAAGAAATATATGGACTTATATAAGTTCTCTAATAAAAAGACAGCATTAAATATCGTTCATAATCCCCCTTCTTTTGATAAACTAAAAGAAGCATCTATTAGATTAAAGTATGAAGAACTTTTTGAATTCATGTTTAAGATTAATTATTTGAAATTAGAAAATGAGAAAAATAATTTAGGTATTAAACGTGAAGGAGATATTAATAGACTGGATGATTTAATAAAGAATTTACCTTTTGAATTAACGGATGATCAAAAGACTGCTTTAAAAGAAGTTATAGATGACTTAAATAGTCCCAAAAGGATGAATAGATTATTACAAGGAGATGTAGGATCTGGTAAAACAATCGTCGCTATTTTAGCAATGTATTATAACAGTATTTGTGGATATCAAAGTGCCTTAATGGCTCCAACAGAAATTTTAGCTGTACAACATTTTAATAATATAAAAGAGCTGTTAAAGGATACTAATGTTAGAGTAGAATTATTAACAGGTTCTGTGAATAAAAAAGTAAAGAAAGATATTTATAGTGAATTAAAAAATGGAGATATAGATATTATTATTGGTACACATGCTTTAATTCAAGAAGAAGTGGAATATAGTAATTTAGGTTTAGTAGTAACAGATGAACAACATCGTTTTGGAGTAAATCAAAGAGCTAATTTAAAGAATAAAGGTATTAGACCAGATGTTTTATATATGAGTGCTACTCCTATTCCTAGGACTTATGCATTAACTATCTATGGTGATATGGATGTATCTATTATTAAGCAGATGCCTAAAGGAAGAATACCTGTTAAAACATATATTAAAAAAGAAAGTGAAATCAAAGATGTATTAGAGTTAATGTATGAAGAGTTAAGAAATAATCATCAGATTTATGTGATAGCACCGTTAATTGAAGAAAGTGAGAATACGGATTTAACTACTGTTAATAATTTAAAAGATAAGATGAATTTAGCTTTTGGACGCAAGTATAATATTGACATAGTTCATGGTAAGATGAAAGCAGAAGCTAAAGAATTAATCATGAATGAATTTAAACAAAATAAGGTAAATATTTTAATAAGTACAACCGTAATTGAAGTAGGAGTGGATGTTCCCAATGCAACGATGATTGTAATATTTGATGCTAATCGTTTTGGATTATCAACGCTTCATCAATTGCGTGGACGTGTTGGAAGAAACTCTATAGAATCTAAATGTATTTTAATTAGTAATAGTGATACGAAAAGATTAGAAATAATGCGTGATACTCATGATGGATTTATCATTAGTGAAGAAGATTTTAAGCTTAGAGGATCGGGAGATTTGTTTGGAACGAAACAAAGTGGAGATATGAGTTTTAAGATTGCTAACTTAAGATCTGATTATAAAATATTGGTTCAAGCTAAGAGGGATTCTATGGAATATCTAAAGGATCAAGATAGTAATAATGATATTTTAAAACAAAAATTAATTAATTCTATTCATACTAGTTGAAAAGTGTAAACTAATAATTTTGCATATAAAATTTTGTTAAATTGATTGACTTTTGGGGTAGGAAATATTATTATTAAGATGCATGATGATAACCATCATGTATGAAACACACTTACGGTTATATAATGTGAGTGTGAATTCAACCAAAACCCCCTGAAG
>CALVYX010000070.1 GCA_944372315.1 uncultured Bacilli bacterium | reverse complement strand
ATAGTCACCATTTCTGCTTATACACTCGATACGATTCTTAGGCTTAATAATATACTTCACATTACACCTCCAATAGAATGTAATATTAATCACTCTTAATTGGAAATAAGTCAAGTTATATAGACTTGTAAAGGATTAAATGGTATATTGTAGTTGAAAAACAGAGATACAAAGATGTGGAAAATTTGCAATTCTGGAGCCACTTTTAGAGCCACTCTGCTAGAGATTAGCTGGAATAAAATAAAACATAAAGGTAATAAAAGCCCCATTTTTAAAGGAAATTAACGATTGGGCAGTGGTAAAAAGCCTTAAAAATGCTAGCCTTGTGGTTCGGGAAAGAAATATAAGAATTGTTGTGGAAAATAGCTTGTTTTATAAAAAATTGAAAGTTTAAATGTTTATTTGTTCTCACATTGATTAAATGGAGGGTAAAAATGTATACAATTCCAGAAGGTTTAATATCTTTAGAAGAACTATTAAAACTAGATGATAGTGATAAAATTCTTGTTAGTAGGGTCATGATTAATGCAGCACTAGTAAAGGTACAAATGCAAGGAAATCAGAAAATAGTAATGAAAAATATTTAATTTTGAAAAAAGCTATTAGAAGAATGTTGCTGGAGCAAAAAAGAATATTGTATGGAAGACCAGATGGAGCTCCTAAAACAAAATATTTAGACTGGCTTTATAGCGTTGAGTATAATGATGTTCCATATAATAATCTAAGTGAATTGTTAAAAGCTAGTTGTATATTAATTTGTGAAAATCAGCAGACAGAGGATATGCCAAAGCAAAAGATATTACAAAGAAAATAATTTCTATCTAAAAAATATTTGTTTTAACAAGTATTTTTTTTAATGCTATTTTTCATCTTTTTTATATTTTTTAATTGTGATACAATAATTAATAACTTATAGGGGGGGATATATATGCCTAAGGAAGTTAAAAAAAGTGGTAAGTTATTAAATTCTAATGAAGAATTAATTAAGAAGGTTGAACAAATTAGTGAAAATGTAAATAGGCTAGAAAAGGAAGTAATAAAATTAAAATCAGAATTAGCAAACAGAACTTTTAAGAATAGTTTTAAGAAGTTTATTCGTTCAAAATACTTTTATTATGGATTAATTATTTTAGGTTCTATAATGACATTTTTAATTTTTGATGTGGCCTTAAGATTTATGGGAAATAGAATGGAACCTTTCTATCGTACTAAAAGTTTAAGTCCATTTTTATTTTCTTTATCATATATTTTAATTCTGCTGGTATTAATATTCTTTTGTGGAAATAAAAAAGGAAGATACTTATATGGAGCTTTTGTATTATTTTTTTCTATATTAACATTTGCGGAAATAGTTCATGCTAATATATTAGATCGCTTTTTTAAGTTAACCGATTTGTTTTCAGCTGGTGAAGGACTAAATTATGCTTCGGTTGCAATATCTTCAATAAGTTTTAAAACGATATTAGTTATTTTTCTTCCAGTTATAATTAGTATTTTTGTAATATATATTATGGGAAAAGTAGAATATCCAAAGACTAATTATAAACAAAAGATACTTATCATATTAATTGTTATCTTTTGTGTATTAGGATTACGTAATGTAGCTATTTGGAGATTGGGAGCAGCAGTTCCAGAAAACCAATGGGATTCCAATAATTATCCTAGAAATGTTTATGATAGTTTTGTTAGTCCAAATAGAAGTATGGAAGTGTCGGGACTATATGAATATACATTCCGTAACATATATAAGTTTGTTGAAAAAAAGTTGTCAGTAGATATTGTTAAGGATCGAGAGGTAGTTGCTTCATATTTCGAAGAAAGAAATGAACAAATACAATATCAAAAAAATGATTATAGCAATATTTTTGAAGATAAGAATATAATTATGATTATGCTAGAGAGTATAGATAATCGTTTAATAAATGATGAAATAATGCCTACTTTATCTTATTTAAAAAAGACGGGTCTTAATTTTACTAATAGATATGCCCCAATGTTTGGTAGTGGTGCGACATTTAATAGTGAATTTTCGGCTCTTACTGGTTTACATGCTCCTACCGATGGAACAGCTGCATTTAATTATGATACTAATAATTATGATTTATCTTTACCTAATTTATTTAAACAAAATGGATATACAGTAAATTCTGTTCATATGAATTATGGTGGATTTTATAATAGAGAAGGGATTCATAGAGCTATAGGTTTTGAAAACCACTATGCTTTAAAAGAAATATATCCTGATGTGGAAACTAGACTTGATTCTACTTTAGCTGAAAATGATAATATATATCATTTACTTGTTCCTGAAAGTGATAAGTTTATGACATTTATCATTACTTACACTCCACATATGCCTTATGATAATACTAATCCTATGTTTCAAATAATTAAAGGGTTAGATGATTCTAGTTATGAAGAATTGAAAACTAATGAAGAAGACACTACTGTAATTAGTGTATTAGCAAGAGAAACAGATGATTTTTTAACAATTTTGAAAGAAAAATTAGAGAAAGACCATAAAATAGATGATACAGTAATTGTAATTTTTTCTGATCATGGAGCTTATAATTATTCAAAAAACATTCCTAGTGTATCTAATGAAGATTTTTCAAAACTATCATTATTGCAAAGCATACCAATGCCTCTTATAATTTGGAGCAAAGACATAGAGAATCAGCAAATAGATATAGTAATGGATACAGTGGATATTACTCCTACTATCGCTAATATGTTTGGTCTTTCTTATACACCATCATATTATTTAGGTACAGATGTCTTTAGCAAATATCATGAATCATATGTTTATTTTAATGATTACAGTTGGTATGATGGTAATATTTATTATAAAGGTGAAATGCTAAATGGAGTAGATCCAGAATATATTAAAAAAATATCAGAGGAAGTTAATAAAAAAATTGACATTAATGATAAAATTTTAAGCAGTGATTATTTTTCAACAATTAATGAATAAAAATATCTAAGTAGTATTTATATACTACTTTTTATGTTATAATTACATAGAAACAACAAAAAATTTTCATATATGTGTAATATAATTTAAAAAGAGGTGTGAAATGAATATATATAATACTCTTACTAAAAAAGTGGAAGTGTTTACTCCTAATGAAGAGCGAATTGTTAGATTATATACTTGCGGTCCTACTGTATATCATTATGCTCATATAGGTAATTT
>CALVYX010000069.1 GCA_944372315.1 uncultured Bacilli bacterium | reverse complement strand
CATCTATTTAGGTAATCCATCGTTAATCTCCTTATCAAAGTATGCTAATGATTTAAGAAACTCTATATCAATATCAAAGTATTTAATTACATCTTTAGTTGGAACACAATGCGCTGGCATAAACTTATCTGGATACTTCTTTCTAAATTCAATTTCAATACATCTTTTAATTTTACTAGCAGTAGAAGAGGATACATTAGCAATTTTCATAATGTCTTGGTTAGAACACCATGGAGTAGCTAATATATTTAATATTTCTTTAGCTTTCACACAAATACCTCCTTTCAATAGGTATTGTATTAATCACTTATTATAAGAAAAAAGTCAAGTGTTTTAGGTATAAAAATGTGGTACCTAAAATGTCATAAATGACATACATAGTAGAAAATTACAACTTAATTTTAATAATAATTTTAGGGCTCCCTTAAGGTGCTAATATTCTTTAAATTTAAGACAAAACATACTTTTTCTAAGATAAAAAACACTTCGTTAAAAAAATGACATTTTGCTAAATTTTCTAATAAAAAGGAAGTGCCCCCTGAAAGTCGGCATATTAAAGTGTGCCGACTACTTTTTTAGGAAATATAAGAGTTTGCGAGGATTTACTATTTTGAAAATATGTTTTTAGGTAGCATTTTTCCTTATTTTTATATATTATTGCATAAAAAAATAATGGAACTGACATAAAATCAATTACATTATTTTATATTATAGACTCATTTCAAAGTCATCTTTATCGCTATCATAATCTTCAAATTCTTCTTCATAATCATCATAATCTGTACAATTATTGTCAAATTCACTAGTTTTATTATCTAATTTAATATTATCATTTAAATTATCTATAATACCGATTATATTATTCAATATCCAAAATAAAGTAAGATTAAGAGTTAAACAATTAAGACTTGAAAATAATAAAACACAAGAAGAAATTGCTAAATATTTAGATGTTGATAAGTCGACATATAATAAATATGAAAATGGTAAAAGAAAGTTTAATAATGATGTAGTAAAACAATTAGCAGATTATTACAATATTAAAATTGATATTGTTGATTAAATAGTGACACCAATGACACGAAAATGCGAAGGTATACCACCTATAAATATCCGCCACTTGTGTCACTAATAAATTAGTTGATTAAGATTTAATATGGAGGATTTATAATATGGAAGAAAACGAATTTTTAGTAGACTTGTCTTTATATAAGCTATTTTACTTAGTTTGTAAAAATGGTAGTTTTTCAAAAACAGCAAAGGAGTTGGATTTAACACAACCAAGTGTAAGCTACAATATTAAAAAGTTAGAAGATGAACTGGGGATTACTCTTTTTGAAAGGGGTAATACCTTAATTATGACTCCTGAAGCTGAAGAATTATTACCATATGTAGAAGAAGCCTTAAATAACTTAAAAAATGGAGAAAGAAAAATAAATGATATTCTTCAATTAAAAAGAGGTACATTGACAATTGGAATACCATCTCATATTGGTGTATTTTTGTTAACTGGTATTATTAAGGAATTCTCATTAAAGTATCAAAATATTATATATGATATAATAAACGACAGAAAGTAGTTTTGCTTTATTATAAGAATGAAATGGAGGATTTTAAAATGGAAAAAGTAAATGCTAAAGATTTTTTAGGAAAGGAAGTATCTGTTGAAATTGATAGACCACTTGGAACAAGACATCCTAAACATGGATTTATGTATATGTTAAATTATGGTTTTATACCTAATACAATTAGTGGTGATGGTGAAGAATTGGATGCTTATTTAGTTGGTGAATTTGAACCAGTAGAAAAGAGTAATGGTAAAGTAATTGCTATTATACATCGTACAAATGATGATGATGACAAACTAATAGTTTCAAAGGATGGGCAAGAATATTCAGATGATGCTATTAGAGCTTTAACTGAATTTCAAGAAAAATATTTTGAATCAGTTATAATTAGATAAATTTCAAGAAGGGGGATTTATATGGATAAATTAGAATTTGAAAGAGAGAAGGTAAAATTAGAACAAACTATTGCTATAATTAAACAAATTTTACAAGATGAAAATCTAGATTTAAAAAGATTATATAATGATTTTGTAGGTGATAGAGAAGAATTATGGAGAATTGCAGATAGAAAGAAACTTCATATAAGTAATTTAGAAGTAGCACAAGATAAACCATATTTTGCAAGAATAGATTTCGTTGCTGAAGAAGATGGAAAAACAAGTACAATTTATATTGGTAAAAATGGAGTGATGAAAGATACTGATATCATTGTTACTGATTGGAGAGCTCCTATTAGTTCACTTTATTATGATGCAGAAGTCGGTAAATGTGGATTTGAAGCACCTAATGGAAGAGTCAATGGTGAAATGTTATTAAAAAGACAATATGAAATTGAAAACGGTGAACTACAGGAATATTTTGATGTTGATTTAGTTTCAAATGATGGCTTATTACAAAAATATTTAAATGATAATAATGATGCTAGATTAAAAAGTATAGTTTCTACAATTCAAAAAGAACAAAATGCTGTTATAAGAAGAAATTTATCTGATAACGTCATAGTGCAAGGTGTTGCAGGATCAGGAAAGACAACTGTTGCATTGCATAGAATTGCTTATCTTGTATATAATTATATTAATAATATTAAACAGAATCAATATTTAGTAATTGGTCCAAACCCAGTGTTCTTAAAATATATTAAATCTGTCTTACCAGAACTAGATGTTGATGGTGTTGAACAGTGCACTTATGAAATGTTTGCAAAAAAATATATAGAAGAAGATATAAATATAAATTCATCAAATAAAAAAGTTATCGCTAATATCTCAGGAAAAAATAAAAATGATATTGATAAATTTAAATGTTCAATGAAATATAAAGATATGTTAGATAGATTCTTAGCACTATATTTTTATAGCATTACATCAAAACCTTTAATGTTAGGTGGCTTCCAAGTATTATCTAGCGAAGAAATAGCGAATGCATTTAAAACAACTGAAAATAGTTATTCGAATAATCTATCTAATAGGATAGAACTTACAATTGATAGATTGTGTAGACTTATAGAAGATAAACAAAGTGAATTAATATCTAAATATGGTGATTATTCTTTTGAACTTTTTAAGACAGCTGTTAATAATGAAGAAAAGAAAAAAATGAGAAATATGTTTTCAAAAGATAGAATTGAAATATCAAAAAATTGTAGAAGTTCATTAAGAAAATATTTTAATAAATCAAAAGTTAATGCTACTAAGTTATATAAATTATTTTTGAGTACAATTTCTGATTTTGATATATATGAATATCCTTATTTAAATGAACTTAAGAAAGAAACTATGAAAAACATAAAATCTAATTCTTATGATTTTGAAGACTTAGCATCTTTGATATATATCAAACGAGTAATTTCTCCTGATAAAGATTATGAAAAAATTAGACATGTTGTATTAGATGAAGCACAAGATTTAGGGGAGTTTAAT
>CALVYX010000068.1 GCA_944372315.1 uncultured Bacilli bacterium | reverse complement strand
TACTCCTGTGATTTCATAAGTAATGTTTGTATTTCCTTCTTCTATTACATCGATTTGATTCAGTTTTGCTTTAATATTCCCTTGATTAGATAATGTAATAGTATAAGTAACACTGGAACTGGATGTTGGTAGATTAGCATTTAATGTTACTGTATTACTTACATAGTTACTACTGATACTTGTTGCATTATTGGTTACTGTGCTTGTTACATTGGTTATTTTTACTATCCAACTTCTATCGATACTTGCCATTCCATCTAGTTCTATATATTGACTTAGGGTTGCATATCCTAAGCTCATGACAAATATTACTAATATTATTGATACTGTAAATATTCTTCTTTTGGTTATTATCCTTTTTACTCTATACATCTTTACCACTCCGATATAGTTTATTCTATATTTATTATACCCCCTCCCCTCATTGTCCTGCAAGAAAAAAAGCAACTTTTTTTAGTTACTTCCCAATTAATTACTTATTATATTCATTTATTAAATCAATAAACTCTTTTTGAATTTCTTTAAGTCGCTCTTTTGTGTTAGCTTCAAATCTTGCAGTAATATTTGGTCCTGTATTACTAGCTCTAACTAAAGCCCAGCCATCATTAAAATTTACTCTTACTCCGTCAATCGTTAATACCTGATATCCTTTTTCTACACAATAATCTTTAATCTTATCAACAATTAAGAATTTCTTATCATCAGGGGAAGTAAATTTCAATTCTTCAGTAGATACATAATTAGATATGCCATCTAATAAAGAACTTAAAGGTTTATTAGTTTTAGATAATATTTCTAACAGTCTTAGCCCTGCATAAAGTCCGGAATCAAAACCTGGCCACTTATCTCTAAAATAAACGTGTCCAGATAACTCTCCACCAAATGGTAAATTATCCTCTTTTACTTTAGCTTTCGTATAAGAATTACCTGTTCTATAGCAAATTCCTTCTCCTCCTAATTTTTCTATTTCATCTTCTACTGCTTTAGAACATTTAACATCATATAAGAACTTTTTGTTTTCCACTTTATCAATAATATCTCTGATAATAATAATCATGTATTTATCAGTAGCAATATAATTACCTTTTTCATCGACAATTCCTAGCCTATCTCCATCACCATCAAAAGCAAGTCCAACATCAGCACCAAGCTCTAATACTCTTTTCTTTAAAGCATCTAAATTAGACTCCACACAAGGATCAGGATGATGATTAGGAAAAGTAGGATCACTTTCTCCAAATAAAATGTCCAAGTCAAGCGGAAACTTACTATAAATATCTTTAGCAATACAAGTTGTAGTTCCATTTCCTAAATCTAATACTACTTTTAAATGTCTATCGCCTAATTTTATTCCTTCTTGCATTAATTTTATATATTCATCTCTTATATCATATGTAGATAACTTTCCAACTCCAGTATCAAATTCACCTTTTAAAGTAAAATCCCTAAACTCTTCAATCATTTCTCCTCTAGCATTACCACGTTCATCAAAAGCAAATTTAAATCCATTATCATCTTTTGGATTATGACTAGCAGTTATCATAATACCACTAGGGATGTTCTTTAAAATACAAGCATAATAATACATCGGTGTTGTAACTAAACCTAAATCAATTACATTAATCCCTGTTGATAAAATTCCCTTAATTAAATTATTGGCAAGTTCATCTGATGAATATCTATTATCCCTACCAACAATACAAGTATCCTTATTAAATCTTTTTATATAAGTTCCAAAACTCTTACCAATAATATATGCCACTTCTCCATTAATATCTTTAGGATATACTCCTCTTATATCATAACCTCTAAATATATATTTATTTATCTCCATAATTCCTCCTTATTGTACTTTTGTAGTTTCACATTCAAAACCATTATCAGAATAAATTACCATTTGATCTACAATCACTTTTCTATGATTTTCTAATAGTGGTTCATTAGAATAATCAAACTGCTCATAATTAATATTTAAAGTATAAGTAGTTCCTTCTTCTTCAAAGTCAACATTATCTAACTTTTTCAAATTTTCATATTCTTCTATTAGTATTCCTTCTGGTTGCAATGCATTATTTACAATATTAATTTGATAAGTAAATGTTGAAGTACTTATTTTATCATCAACATAATTAGTATTAATTGTAGTATTTAACTTATAATCTACAAAATCTTCCTCCTTAGTACAAGTTAATCTCATAATTGTCTGTGTTTCTTCCTCATTAGGAGTAACTACTTCCTCTTCTTCTGGAAATAACACTCTGAATAACGGTGGAAGAACAATAAAAATTAATAATACAAATATTCCTAAATAACAAAGTATTTTAATACCACTACCATCTTTTTTCATAAGCACCATCCTATTCTAGAAAAATCATATCATATTTACAAACAAAAAAAAAGTCCAAAGACTTTTTATTTGTTGAATTCTTTTAATAAATCAATTACTTTACGCATTTGTAGATCATATTTAATCATATCTAATCCACCAAACATTTTTAAGAATTCAGCTTTTTCCATTTGATATTTACTAGCTAAGTTATCAGCTTCTTTATCTGCTTCTTCATCAGATATTTCAATCTTTTCAAGATTTGCTACTTCTTCTAACATTAAACGATATAAAACATGATTATAAGCTTCTTTTTCTAATTGATTTCTTAAATCTTCTTCTTTAGAATTAGTAAATTGATAATATAGATCTAAAGAGATACCTTGCATTTTGATTTGTTCTTCAAATCTTTTTAATAGTCTATCTACTTCTTCTTCTACCATTTCTTCTGGAATGTCTACTTCTGTATTTTTACCAACAGCTTCTAATAACTCATCTACATGTTTGTTTTCAGCATCCATTTCTTTATGAGCCTTAATTGTTGCTTCAATTTCTTTTTCTAAAGCTTCTTTGGTGTTAACCCCTTCCATACCAAGATCTTCAAACAATTCTTCATCAAAGTCACGTTCTACTTTTTCTTTTACTTCATTTACCTTAACTTTAAATGTTACTTTTTGTCCTTTTAATTCTTCACTAGGATACTCTTCTGGGAAAGTGACTTCGATTTCTTTTTCTTCTCCTTGTTTCATTCCAACTAATTGTTCTTCAAAACCAGGAATAAAAGCATGGCTTCCAATTTCTAATTCGTAATTTTCTCCTTTTCCACCATCGAATGCTACCCCATCTTTAAACCCTTCAAAATCGATAATAGCAACATTTCCTTCTTCTACAGTTTCATTTTCTTTTACTCTTAATTCACTATAGCGTTCTAAAATATGATGAATTTCATGCTCGATTTCTTCTTTAGTAACTTTAACTTCTTCTTGTTTTACTTTTAATCCTTTATATTTTTTTACATTAACTTCTGGCTTTGTAATAATATTGAAGATAAGTTCTACTCCAGATTCATCCACTTTTTTTATTTCTAATTTAGGTTGTACTACTGGTATTAATTTAGAATCTTCTAAAGCTTTAATATATGCTTCTTCGATTACATAATCAACAGCAGGTATATAAAGTCTTTCTTTTCCATATCTTTTTTCAAAAATATCTCTTGGCACTTTACCTTTTCTAAAACCATCTACATTTACTTTTTTTACTTCTTCTTTAAAAGCTTTATCTAAAGCATTATCCCATGATTTACCTTCTATTTTTACTAAAACCTCATGTTTATTATCTTTTTTACTCATACAATTCCCTCCAATACTCCTATATTATATATGAATAACTTCTTTAATTCAAGAATTTTTACTTATTATCAAAAGATAAGCAAGTTTTTAATTGACTTTTCATTCTCCTATGATAAAATGAAATTATAAAGTTAACTAATAGATAACTTTCAAAGGAAAGAAGGTGAAAAATAAAAAATATTTAAATATATAATAAATAGATTTAATTATTGTAGTTTTATATAACAATCACTAATTATTTAGAATCACATTTACTTTTTTTCTCTTTCCTATAAATGTGCTTATAAATTTTAATAATGCTAAAATCTTTTATTAAAAAATTCAAGTGTTTTTAGGAATTTATTACTTGATTATAATTTTTAATTGTCATACAAATGAAACATTATTAAAAATTGACTATTTATGTGGTGATTTATGAACAAATTAATATTATTAGAAAACATACCTTTAGATAAGTTTAATTTATTTATTATTGTGTTGTTATTTTTGTGTTTAACTTTATTAACTGTAATACTATTTTACAATAAAAAATAGAAGTAATCATAATCATACTTCTATTTTTTATTATTAAGAGTTTACTTTTCTATAACTTACAATCATAATTCCACCGATGATTACTGCACCTAGCCCTATTAACCAAATATTATCACTTGTTTCTGGAGATGGAACATTATCATCGCTAGATCCAGCATTTGGGTCATATGAAACAACTAAATCATCATATACAGCATTTGCATCAGAAGTATCAGTAATTTTTACCCACAAATTGTAATGTTTTACTTCCGTAATATTTGTAGTATCTAATTTTACTGTACTATCACTTGATGCTATCCAATCATCTTCTACATAAGCAGGTAATAATGCTTGTTTGCTATTTTCATATTCGGCCATCTTTTTATTATAAGCTTCAATCACATCATCTTCAGCATCATCACTTGGTCTATTTTCCTTTTCATAATTTCTTTGTTCTTCCAAAATAGCCATGTATTGTTCATAAACTTCATCTGTCATTTCTACATATTGATAGTATAATTTATATTCTCCATAACTATCATCTACTTGAACCTTAGTACCACTATACATTTCATCTTGAGCTGTTAATGGTATTGTAATAATATTATCTGGATCAGTTTCAATTTCATGAGCATATACTGTTGGAATCATAAAAGCAAACGCAAAAACTAGTAATAAACTAAATAAATTAAACTTTTTCATATATCCTCCTTTATTCTAATAATAGCATACCATATTCATAAAAAATGTAAAGAAGAATATAATAAAAAAAGTGTCAATCGACACTTAATTTTACACTTATTTTATAGCTGTTATTTCTATTTTATAAACACCGTTAGGACTTTCAACTTCTACTACATCCCCAACACGTTTATTCATAATTGCTTTAGCAATTGGACTTTCGTTAGAAATTTTACTCATAAATGGATCAGCTTCTTGACTACCAACAATTTTATATTCATCTGTTTCATCTTCATCATCACAGTATTTTATACATACAGTGGAACCAAGTTCTACTACATCACTATTTTTCTTTTCAATGATTTCTACATTTTCTAACATTTTTTCTATTCTCTTAATACGTCCTTCAATTTCAGCTTGATCATTTTTAGCAGCATCATAGTCAGCATTTTCAGATAAATCACCTAAACTACGAGCCTCTTTAATCGCTTGAATATTAGCAGGTCTCTTTTCATTTATTAACTCACTTAACTCATTCTTTAAATCAT
>CALVYX010000067.1 GCA_944372315.1 uncultured Bacilli bacterium | reverse complement strand
ATAGGTAATTCTTCTGGCATAGTACCACCATTTTTTTTTTTTTTTTCTCTTATATTTTTACCAATATTATAATGTGTTTTATTGGCTTCTTTTTCGTTACAATTATTATCTTTTTTTAATCTTGATTCAGTCTGCGTAATGCGGAAAAGATTTGCCGCAAGTTCTTCACTTCCCATATTATCTAAAATGTCTTCTCTATATCTTAGTCCTTTTCTTTTAGCAATATCATCAGCAGTTTCTCCATTATACAAACCTTTATAACCTGAATTATGAAATTTGTCAAAATTTTTAACTCCTGCGTTTTTGGCAGCTTGATTTAGAGAATAATTACCTTTTCTTGTCAAATCTCTTTGGTAAAATCTTTTCTCATCTTCTGTTAATTCGCTATATTCTTTTTCACTAATTTCTTGTTTTCTAGTTTGTACTGCAAAATATGTTTGAGCAAGAGCAATAATTTTTAATCTTGGATTGGCATTTTGAGCTATTAAATAACATGCATATCTTGACAATTTGTAATCTACAACATTTCTTGTTGCACCTTTTGCTAGTTTTATCATTTTGCGTTGTACCGCAAAATGATCATTTATATTGTATTTACTTTCTTGACACGCAACTTTAGCTCTTTCAATCAAATCATTTATGCTTCGCCATTGGTGATATCCTAGAATATTTTGTAATTCTCTTGCATACCAATATTCATTACCAAATTTATCGATATGTTTTATATCTTCAAACATTTTCTCATTATATTCTTTTATCTCATTCATTTTAATTCTCCTTTCTATGGTGCACATGTTTTTATTTTTAATTTATCCTTATTAATCTTGAACATAATACTTCCATCTTGATCTGTTCTATATATTTTTGAATCTTCTAAATTATCTAACACATTTTCATTCGGATGTCCATATCTATTGTTTTTGCCAACACTTATAATTGAGTATTTAGGATTAACCTCATTAATAAAATTCTTACTACTACTTGTCTTACTTCCGTGATGTCCAACTTTTAAAACGTCTATATCTTGCAAATTATATTTATCAATTAAATCTTCTTCGACATCTACGCCAGCGTCTCCCATAAATAGAAATTTATGATTATTTAGCTCTGTATAAATAACAGATGAATTATCATTTTCATTACCATAATCTTTATTATTTAAAAAATATAATTTATTATCATCAATATTCAATTCTTTAATATATAAATAATATGATATTTTCTTTTTATCTAAAACTTTAATCAACTCATTTTCTAAATCATTATATGGCCCACAATTAAATATTACTTTCTCTACTTTAAAGTTTTCTACTAGATTAATTGCCTCACCCATATGATCATAATCTCCATGGGTTAAAATTAAATAATCTAATTTTCTTATTCCCAAAGATTTTAGTAAGGGAATCACTGTATTATCAGAAAGACTGTTATTATTAGTTCTTTCTTCCCATTCTTCTTTCTTATAAGTTATTTTTCCACCAGTATCAATTAATAAAGATTTGTTATTAGAATGAATTAAAATACTATCGCCCTGCCCTACATCAATAAATATAATATAATCACTACTAAATATGAGATTATAATTATAATGAATGCTTAAAGCAACAATAAAAATAAGTAATATTTTTTTACTTTTATTCCATCTTTTCAAAATCATAAATATTATAATAAAATATAACCCAAATATAACAATACTTGGTTTTTTAAAAATTAATACGCTTGGTATATTGCTACATAATTTTGCAACAAATTCTAAAATATTTATTAACATCCATAATATAGAATCTAACCATGGAATAATAAAAGTTATTAAAGTAATAGGAAATAAAATAAAATTCATAAATGGAATAAAAAACATATTATAAATAATACTTAGTACATTTATTTGATAAAAATTATATAAACAAATAGGAATACTAACTAAAAAAGATATAAAGGACGTTATAAAAACTTTTTTAAAATATCCTTGTTGTAAATTAATCAATTGACTAAATAAAATTAAAATACAACTGATAATAGATGAAAATTGAAATCCTATTTGAAAAATAATAAAAGGGGTTATAAATATTATTAGTGATATACCTAAAATAAAAACATTAAATATTTTTATCTCTAATTTAAAAATTTTATTTATAGATAATAATACAAAAACAACTACCGCTCTTACAATGGAAGAAGAAAATCCAGTTACAAACATATAAAACAAAAGAAAAAGCGTAACGATTAAGTATCTAAACTTTTCTCCTAATCTTATTTTTTTTAATATAAATAATAAAATACCAGCAAAAACGGTGATATGACTCCCTGATATTGCAAATAAATGACTAATACCAATATCTTGATAAATATTAACCATATCTTTACTAATATATCTATCATCTCCTAATATTAAAGCCATCAAATAAGAAGAAGACGCATCTATTTTATTAATTCTATTAGCAATCATATTCTTTAATTTATAAAGAGTGCTATCATTATCTTTAATCTTATGATAATTATCTATTTCCAATAAATAATAAATGTTATTAGAATATAAATATTTTTTATAATTAAATAAATTAGGATTGGTATTATTATTAGGAACTTTTAAAGTTCCTTCTATATAAATACTATCCCCTAATTCATATTCACTTAAAAATTGTTCTTTTTCAGAATAAGTATTAAAATAATAACTTGCTTGTAATTTTTCTTTGCCATTTAATTTTAAACTCAAATAGTTTCCATCTACATATATATCTGTAATAATACAATTAAATTCCTTATCATCAATACTATAAACACTTGTTTTAGGAATATTTATATATATTATACTATAACCAATAGATACTAAAAATAATAAATAAAATAACCAGTTATACTGTAATATAATCTTTAATTTTTTCAAAAGTAGACTCACCAATACCAGAAATATTCATAATATCTTCTATTTTTTCAAAAGGACCTTCTTTTTCACGATAATTAATAATACTTCCTGCTTTAGATTCGCCTATTCCTGGTAAAGTCATTAATAATTCTAATGAAGCTGTATTTAATGATATTTTAGTATCAACTTCTAAATTAGAATTTTCATTATTATCTTTTTCATCAAAAATATTAGTACAGCTATCATTATTTACTACTCCATTGTAATTAATACATAGATTTTCATTATTCTTCTGTTCTTCTAAAATTTTATCAAAGTTATTAACTTCCTCTTTAGTATAAATAATAATAACCATTTCATCTTCAATATATTTACTTAAATTGTTTATACTAGTATCAGCATTACTATTTAATCCACCTGCTCTTTTTATAACATCGATTATCCTAGTACCTATTTTTAATTCATAAACACCAGGATTTTTTACAGCCCCTTTAATATCTACCTTATAATTTTCTAAAATAACTTCCCTTGGTTCTTCTTGAACTTCACTATTTTCTGTCGTTTCTCCTACCTTCCGCTCTATATTATTGATTTTAGCATTTACTAAATAATAGATACCTAAATTAGATAAAATAATTAATATGACCAAAATTCCACCGATGAATAAATTCACTTTGTATACAAAAACAAAATCTTTTACTTTATTATATAAATCCATAAAAAAAACCTCCCTAAGGAGATTATTAACCTTTTATTTTGGTTTTCCTAACCTTTAGATAATTTTCTAGTATTATTTTCGATCGCTACTCTTTGAACAATAGTAAGAGCCATTACTAAACATATTGTAAAACTTCCTCCATAAGATAAGAATGGAAGTGGTACCCCCGTCATAGGCATTAATCCTAGTACCCCCATTAAATTAACCACAATATGTAAGAAAATATAAAAGGCAACACCATAACACATGATAGCATTTCTATTATTATAACTATCATGACCAATAATAATTATTCTTGCTAATAAGAATATATACAACAGAAGAATAAAAATACCAAATAACAATCCTAATTCTTCAATTACAATAGGAAAAATAAAATCAGTATGAGAATCTGGTAAATATAAATATTTTTGAGTACTATTACCTAACCCTTTACCAAAAAGTCCACCATTATTAATACCACTATAACCATTACATACTTGATTACCATTATCGTAAAATTTTTCTTCGCTACATGGATTAGAAAAATCTAATCTTTCTATTTGATGTTGAAATACTAAACTATTTCCTTGATTAATAAGAATAACTACCCCTACTACTGCAGCTATCATAACTATAAAAATAGTTCTATATTTTATTTTAGTATCAATTGGAACGATTAAGAAAATAAAACCAACAATACCAGCAAAAATGATAGCAGTTCCTAAGTCAGGTTGTAACATTAATAATATAACAATAATAGCACACAAAATTAACGGAAATAAACTTACTTTATAAGTATTTAACTTATTTCTATTTATATCATAAAAACTTGCCATCCAAACGATCATAATAATTTTGGCAAATTCACTAGGTTGCAGATTAAAGGGACCTAAATCAAACCAAGAAGATGCTCCTCCTACTATTTTACCGTATAATAATACTACAGCTAAAACAACGGTGATAGCTAACAATCCCGGCCATGAAATAAAGCCATAAAATTTAGTAGAAAACCGGATAATAATGAACGAAGCAACTACACCAGCTAATAAAAACAATCCTTGCCTTGCAACAAAACGATAAGGACTAGCCGAATATCGCATAAATGCAGCTACATTGGAAGATGAGAACACCATAACTAAACCTATGACAAATAATACTACACTAATTAATAGTAACCATTTATCAATATATCGTAATATTTTCATCTCATCACTTCCTATTGTTAAACTAATTATAACATACAACTAAAAAAAATAGAATAAGTTTAATCTTTATTCTATTCATTAGTTTTAATGGTATAAGGATTGGAACTAGATACATCTCCTGAAATAATTTCTACAGTATTTTTTCAAAAAAAGAAAGATTTCTCTTCCTTATTTACTTCCATTTACTTGACTCATTACTTCACTAGCAAAGTCATCTTTTCTTTTTTCGATTCCTTCTCCTACTTCATAACGAATCATATTTACGATTTCTCCACCATTGTTTTTAACATATGCTCCTACGGTAACATCAGGATCTTTTACAAATGGTTGTTCTACTAAACAAATTTCTTTAAAGAACTTATTAATTCTACCATTAACCATCTTCTCAGCTATATCAGCAGGTTTACCTTCATTAATTGCTTGTTCTTTAATAATTCCTTTTTCATGTTCAATCACATCTTCTGGTACATCACTACTAGTAATATATGCTGGTCTCATAGCAGCAGCATGCATACTAACATCACGTGCTACATCACTATTAGCACCCTTTAATACTGTTAATACGCTAATTCTGCCACCCATATGAGAATATGTACCAAATACTTCATCCTCATTCTTTTCCACTAGTTCAAATCTTCTGAAACTTATTTTTTCACCTATTTTAGCAACTAAATTAACCAAATATTCATTAATAGTTCCATTACTAGTAGAAAGATTTAAAGCTTCATCCATAGTTTTAGCATCACTATTTACAATAGCATTACCAATAGTGTCAATAAATTTCTTAAATTCATCATTCTTAGCAACAAAGTCAGTTTCAGAATTAACTTCTAAAATTACAGCTTTATTACCATTGACAATGATTTCACTAAGTCCTTCTGCAGCAATACGACTTTCTTTCTTAGCAGCTTTAGAAATACCTTTTTCACGAAGCCAATCAACAGCTTTATCCATGTCTCCCTTAGCTTCTTCTAAAGCTTTTTTACAATCAAGCATACCTGCTCCAGTTTTTTCTCTTAAAGCTTTTATATCACTTGCACTAAACATAATATATCCTCCAAATAATATTTTATTTTAAAACTTCGATAAGTTCATCCTTTTTCATTTTAGAGTAACCTTTAATTCCTTTAATTTTAGCCATCTCTTTTAATTCAGTTAAATTCATAGATGATAAATCTTTTTCTTCTTTAATCATTTCTTCTTCTACATCATCTATTCTTGGTTCCTCTTTTTCTTCTTCAACTTTCTTTTCTTTTTTAGGTTTTTCTTTTACTTCTTCTTTAGCTGTATCTTCTTCTTTGCTTTCTTCTTTTTCGTTCTTTTTCTTTTCTTTCTTATCTTGTTTTCCTTTATCTTCTTCAGTAACAAATTCTATTATTTCATTACCATTTACTTCTGCTATAGCATTTGTAAGAGCACCTAACATTACTTTTACACTTCTTACAGCATCATCATTACCTGGAATAACATAATCAACCATATCAGGGTCGCAGTTAGTATCTACAATTCCAAATACAGGGATATGTAAAATACGAGCTTCTTTAATAGCGTTTTCTTCTTTTCTAGGATCAACAATTACTAGAGCTTGAGGAAGTCTTTTCATCTCTCTTATTCCTCTTAAGTTTCTATTTAATTTGTCGTATTCTTTTTTGATTTTAATAACTTCTTTTTTAGGTAATAAAGCAAATGTACCATCTTGTTCCATTTTTTCTATTTCTTCTAATCTTTTAACTCTTGATCTAATTGTTTTAAAGTTAGTTAGTGTTCCTCCTAACCATCTTTCATTTACAAAGTACATATTTGTTCTAGTAGCACATTCTTCTGCAGCTTCTTGTGCTTGTTTTTTAGTTCCTACAAATAATACTTTTCCATCAGCTTCAGCAATAGCTTTTAAAGCCACATAAGCCTCTTCTATTTTCTTAGCTGTTTTTTGTAAATCGATAATATAGATATCATCACGTGATGTGAAAATATATTCTCCCATCTTTGGATTCCATCTTCTTTTTTGATGTCCAAAATGAACACCAGCTTCTAATAAATAATTCATTGAAATAACTGTCATAATTCTTTTTTCCTTTCGTTATACACTTATTAATTTCTAAAATTTACCACCCTCGGGCACTAGGTAAATCAATTCATTAATATGATTTTTTTATTTTAAAGCTTCTAATAATTCAGCTTTTTTCATTGTACTAGCTCCTGCAATATTTTTTTCTTGAGCTAATTTCTTTAATTCAGCAACTGTTAATTTAGATAAATCAGTAGCTTCTTCTTTCTTGGTTTCTTTCTTTTCAGTTTTTACTACTTTTTCCTCTTTTTTCACAACTTCTTTTTTAGTTATTTTTCCATTTAGTCCATCTTTAGCAGTTTTAACTAATTCACTAAATGCTTTTGAATCGTTAATAGCTATTTCTGATAACATTTTTCTATTAACTGTAACTCCTGCTTTATTTAATCCTTCGATAAATCTTGAATAACTAATTTCATTTTCACGACATGCTGCATTAATTCTTACGATCCATAGACGTCTAAAATCTCTTTTCTTTTGTCTTCTATCACGGAATGCATATTGTCCTGAATGCATTAATTGTTCTTTTGCTGTTTTATATAATCTATGTTTACTTCCAAAATATCCCTTTGCTTGTTTTAATAC
Organism: uncultured Bacilli bacterium; assembly: GCA_944372315.1. The sequence continues at coordinate 3,984 of CALVYX010000067.1, read as the reverse complement.
TTTTTTATGACGGGCTTTTGTAGTAACTCCATTTTTTACTCTTGCCATAATTTAATCCTCCTTCAAATTTTTAGATTATTTCTTTTAATCTGTTGTAATCTGCTTTAGATAAAGCATTTCCTTTTCTATTTTTTCTGTTTACAGCACTATTCTTTTTACCAGTGTTATGACGTGATCCTGGTCTACCAATAGAAATAGTACCACCTTTTCTTACTTTAAGTACTTTTTTAGTTCCTTTATGTGTTTTTAACTTTGGCATACTCTTCTTCCTTTCTTTTACTTCTTTTGTATTAGTAGCATTGTCATACTTCTACCGTCTAGTTTTGGTTGTTCAGATATCTCGGCTACATCTTCAAGACGATTAGCAAATTTAATTAGTACATCACGTCCTAATTCTGTATGAGCCATCTGACGTCCTTTAAAACGAATCACAACTCTTACCTTATCACCTTTTTCGATGTATTTTCTAACATTTCTTAATTTTGTTTCGAAATCTCCTACATCAATATTAGGTGATAATCTAAATTCTTTTAATTCAGCTTGTGACATTTTTTGACGTTTTAAAGCTTCTTTTTCCTTTTTGTTTTTTTCGTACTTATATTTATTGTAATCCATTACCTTACATACTGGCGGATTACCATTTGGATTAATAAGTACTAAATCTAGTCCCGCATAACTAGCTAGCGTTAGAGCATCTCCTACTGGTTTTACTCCCACTTGTTCTCCATTAGGTCCAATTACCAAAACTTGACTAACTTTAATCTGCTCATTAATAAGTAGATTATTTTTTGTGTTTGCTATATAAAACACCTCCATTAAATATAAAAAAGTAGGCACAATGTACCTACTCTCAACCAGTCAAAAAATATTTACTATTTTCTATTCGGCCTTTTACCTATTGCTATTCGCTAATCAGGTGGATGTAGGTACATCTCTTTCCTTTTTTTTATTTACGCTAATAATTATATGCTATTTGTTAATTTTTGTCAACACTTTTCTACGTGGTACCACCTGAATGTCCTACGTCTATTATTTCATATGTTACGTTAGTGGTAATTATATAAGATTCATTATGAGAAGGATTAGATGATAAAGCAAATTGTTGATCACCTATTTTAATCCATACGGATGTAGTAGAACATGTTGATGGAGCACACAAAAAATTTATTTCTGTACCTTCTTGAATGTTCGATATATTCTGTCCAAAATTATATGTATTACCATTAACAATAATAGAAAGACCACTAGCCATATTGTCATAAGAACTAGAAACATAGGTTAAATCATAAGTATTCACGGGTACATCTGGTTCTATAATTTGACCTACATCTTGAACATAGTTTATCTCTAATGTTAATTTTTTATTTAAATTTTCTGGTTGTGTAGTAATACTACTATCATAACTTATCTTGATATTAAATGTTGTTTGTGCTCCTTTTGTTAATTTATCTCCTTTTTCTATTCCATTTATTTCAAATATCAAGGCACTATTTTCTGTTTCACTTGTTTCTATATTTTCTATATTGCATTTAGTGTTCCTTGGTTTTCTACCGTAAGTTGGTATTCAATAAAATCTCCTGGGCTTTCTAAATTTACGTCAAAAGTTGCTGTCGTACCACTTGCTACAGGATTTCTATTAACGGTTATTCCACTACTTCTATTTATTTCTTGAATATTAGTAAACACTACTTTCCAATTGGATTCTATACTAGAAGTTCCACTAATATTTAATACTGTACTAAATGCTGCAAAACCTATTGCCATAATAGCAACAACTACCAATAAAATCATCATTATATAATTTTTACGTTTCATATTATCACCTATTTTTATTATAACACCAATTATTTTCTTTTTACTAACATAATATTACCTTCTTTTGCTCTTTTACAAGCTTGTTGATATTCATTTGGATAAGACTCGACTAGAGATGGTAACATACTTAAAACATCAAGTATCTCTACTTTATCTATGCCATCGAAATTTTCTGTTAATACATCATAAAATAAATTTTCTACATCCTGCTTTAATTTATTTTCAACACTCATACCAGTATATCTTTTCACAAGTCTTTGTAAAACATTTTGATATGGTAACCATCTCTTTAATTCTTCTACTCTATCAACATTACTATAACACATAACATTCATTACTGGGATTAAACTAGCACCACCACTTGGCCTATGTTCCAAATCATAATAACATCCATCTTCTTCTAAAGATGCACAAGTAGTTTTAAAAGATAATAAATCTATTTCACTTCTATTTACATTTCTTGCTCTTAAATATAAAATTGGTGTAACAATTAACTTACCATTACTAAGTCGTTTGAAGTCTAGTGCTGATACAATTGAAGTCCTTCCTTCTTGTAAAATATTATTTAAATAATCTATCTTCATATTGTCAAAATCGCTTACAAAATAATCACATCCACTTTTTTTACAACAATAACCTCCACATTCTCTACATATATCTTTGTTTTCTATTTTATTCATAATAATTCCCCCTAACTAAACAAAAAAGATTAAATACTTAATCTCTATAATTTTTACTAACTAATTCCATTGGTTCACTCAATTGTTTAATACGTTCAATAATTCTTTTAGCTTTCACACGATCAATACTATTAGAAGTTACAGCCAAATGTTTTTCTAAATCTTCTAAACTAAAATTAGATGTAAAAAAAGTCGCTAGATTTTCATCCATTCGATATTGTAATATTGGTTCAATGACTTCGTCTCTTGCCCAGCTAGTTAAATATTCCGCTCCTATATCATCAATTAGTAATAAAGGTACTTTTTTAATAGAATCAAATTTCTCACTATAATCACTAGAAAAAGATTCCTTTAATCCTCTTAAAAATTCTGGTAAGTGAATCACGATACTTCTTACATTTTTCTTAGCTAATTCATTAAATAATGCTGCCACTAAATAAGTTTTGCCAGAGCCAAAACTACCATGAAGATAAATCCCCTTTTCTTTATTAGTAAAATAATTAGATAAATAATCTTTCATTTTTTTGATGACAATAATTCTATTTTTATCTTTATATAGATTTTTAAAGTTAGCATTTTTGATAGCAGATGGCATATCAAATAATTCTAAGTTATCCTTATAAGAATCAGATATTGTATATTGACAAGCACGATATGAAAAATTTATTCTATTATGGTCTTTGAAAGGAGTTAATAAATATCCTTTTACTTTGTTTTGACAATCAACTAGTCCTTTGCAATTTTTGCAATGGTCAAACTCCGTAGCGGATTCTTGTAATCTTGATGTATATTTCATAAGTAAATTTTCATCAATTTTTAAAATGCTAACTAATTCTTTAAATTTCTTATCTTCTAAAGCTTTAATATAAGATTGCTTTAGTTTTGTTTCTTGATCTTTATTCATTTTTACTATTTCTTTTACTTCCATCATTTGAACCACCATATAGAAATTATATCATTAAAAAAAAAGATCTCCAAGATCTTTTAAGTAAATAACGATAATACGCTATTATAATCTATTCTAAATAATATTAATGCAAAAGTAGCAATTAAAATGAATGGTCCAAATGGAATCACATTATCTTTATTTTTTAAATAAACAATTAAGGATAATGGAAGCGCAATTAAAGAGGATAAGAAAATAGAAAATGCACCTAGAACAGGTCCTATCGTTATTCCTACAAAAAACATTAATTTAACGTCACCTCCACCTAAACTTTCTTTTTTAAAGATCATGTTACCTAGTAGCATAATTACATACATTAATAAAAATAGAAATAATCCTGATAAAAGTGCTTCGATAGATCCTTTGATTCCTTCCCCAGCTAATTTAACTACAAACATTAAAATGCAAAAAAAGAACGTTACCTCATCTGGAATAATCAAATAATTAATATCACTTACTATTACAATTACTAAAAATGATGCAACAATAAGAGCAATGATTAATTCATAACTAAATCCAAAAACAAAATACGAGGTAGAAAAT
>CALVYX010000066.1 GCA_944372315.1 uncultured Bacilli bacterium | reverse complement strand
TCATATAAATGAATGTTACTAGAGTCCCAACTAGTCATATCAAGTTTATCAATACCTTTCATAGCATCCACTACAATAGCTGCGTCTTCTACACTTCTAGTTAAAGCTCCACAGTGATCTAAGCTAGATGCAAAAGGGAATAATCCATAACGAGAAATCATTCCATAGGTTGGTTTGTACCCTACAATTCCACAATAAGCAGCTGGTTTTCTAATCGAGTCTCCTGTGTCACTTCCTGTAGCATAAGGATATACTCCTGCCGCTACTGCTGCCGCACTTCCTGAAGAAGATCCTGCACACATTCTTTTGGTATCCCAAGGATTTCTAACTACACCCGTATGTCCTGTAGTTCCTGTTCCACCCATACCAAATTCATCCATGACTGTTTTATTAACTGCTACTGCTCCATGTTTCGATAAATTTTCAATCGCCGTTGCTGTAAAAAATGGAACATAATCCTTTAAGGTATTCGATGACCCTGTACTTAGAATTCCTTTCGTACTATAGTTATCTTTAATACCATACGGAATACCTGATAATAAATCACTAGTTACTTCTTTTTCTTTTGCATCATCTAAAATAGTTACAAAAGCATTACATTTTTCTTGTATTTGATGAGACTTTTCTAATGATTCTTTAATTAATTCACTTGATGTCACTTTTCCACTTTGTAATGCTTCATGAATCTCTTTAATTCCTTTACTCATGTATGTCATTTTTATCCACCACCCTTGGTACTCTTACTTCTCTATTGATATAGTCATCACAGTTTGATAACAAGTCATCAATATCAACAGACTCTTCTACTACATCTTCTCTTAACTCATAGACAAAATTATCTAAGCAATGAGTCATAGGTGTAACTTCACTAATATTAGGAATTTGATTTATCAAATCAATATTTTGATCAATAATTTCAAATTCATCTAATACTTGTTTATTTTCTTCACTAGTTAATCCAATCAATAACTTATCTGCATAGTCATCTACCATCTCTTTAGTAAACTTACTCATATATATCCTCCTTACAATAAAAAAACAGTAAAACTTCCCCAAGGGACGAATTACTGTAATATCCGCGGTACCACCCTAATTATCATAAATGATCTCTTATTAAGACTAGTTTCTTTAACGGTAAACATCCGGCTTACATTACTATTATTTCACATAAGCAACTCCGAAGTGTTATTCACAATGACCCTTAGTGTTAGCTTCCACCATACCTAACTCGCTTATCTAGAATTTCACTGTTACTTCTCTTCATCAACATCGATGGATATAGTATAAAATAAATTCATTCATTAGTCAAGGCTTTATAAAAAAAGCTCATTAAACTTATTTTCTTTTATATTTACTATTAAATTTATCTACTCTACTTTCACTACTACCAGAAGTTTTTACTAATTGTTTAGGTTTTAATGAATATTTTATTGATGTAAATGGATATACTTCATCTGATAAAATAAGGGACTGTAGTAATAGTTCATCATTTTTAAAAGTTATTTCATATGCTCCCGTATACACTCTAGACGGTGAATTATAACAAGCTGGAACATTTAAAACAACAGAATCCATTTCGTTTGTATATATACCATTATGATGAGTATGTCCTCTTAACACTAAATCAAACTCTGGTCTTATATATAACTCTTTTATTTCATCATCATATTTTTGATCGTTTACAATATTAAAAGGATGATGTAATAAAACAGTTCTATTTCCTATAGTTATGCGACTATTTTTATATCCTAAAAAATGCATGTCAAGTCGCCTATTGCTAATTACTTTAGATATATCTATTCCCTTAGCTATACTTCTATAATCATGATTTCCTAAAATGTATAATGTAGATACACTATCACTTTTAGGATAATTTTTAGTAAGAAAATCTACTTGATCATGAATATCTAATCTCTTAATTCTTGCTGTGCTTTGATTTTCCAGTGCTGGTCCTTCTATCATATCTCCTAAATGAAAAACATATCGAATATTATTAGACTCTGCATATTCGTATACTTTTTTTAGTAAGGAAATATTTTCATAAATATTTCCTAAATGAGTATCAGAAATAACTAAAAAAGTGAATTTGGATTCATTAGGAATTGTAACATTATCTTGTAATGCTACTACTGGAGTATCGGTTATTTTAAATTTAACTCCATATTCATTAAATATTCGATCAATTAAATATCCTTTATCTTCTAAGCTATGAATTTTTCTTACTAAATCTGACGGATACATGCCTAATCTTGACTTTAATTTTTGTAATGTTACTCCTTTCTTTAATAGTTCAATAATTCTTGCATCAACTTCTAACATAAATCTACCTCTTCCTGCTTACAAATTCATTATAACATTATCTTGTTAAATTATTCTACTATTTTTGTTGACAAATTATGCCATCTGTTGTATTGTTGTATTAAGTTATTAATACAAAGAAAGGGATGATGGAATGGAAATAGAATTTGATAATTTCCGACCAATATATGTTCAAATAATAGAACAATTAAAAATAGCAATAGCATCCGGAAAGTATCAATGTGGTGAGAAATTACCTGTGGTTAGAAATTTAGCTAATGATTTCCAAGTAAATCCCAATACTGTGCAAAGAGCTTTTATGGAATTAGAAAACGAAAAATTAGTTTACACTGATGGAACTAATGGTAGATATGTAACTAATGATAAAAAGCTAATTGAAAAGTTAAAATTAGAATTGGCTAAAGAAAAGATAGATGAATTTCTAAACCACATGCATAATCTAGGTATTAATAATAAAGAAATTATTGATTATTTAAAAACAAAATAGAAAGGATTAATATGGAATTAGTAAAATGTAATGGTCTATATAAAGACTATGGTTTCAAAAAAGTGTTAAAAGATATTAATATCGCGATTCCTAAAGGAAGAATCGTTGGATTATTAGGATCTAATGGAAGTGGTAAAACAACATTAATTAAATTAATGAACGATTTAATTACTCCTACGAAAGGAGAAGTATTAATTAATGGAGAAAAGCCAGGAGTAAATAGTAAAAAAATTATTTCCTATCTACCCGAGAGAACTTATTTAAATATGGATATGAAAGTAAGTGAAATATTAGAATATTTTAGTGATTTTTATTCTGATTTTGATACCCAAAAAGCTATTAAATTATTAAAGAAATTAAATATTAGTACAACCGATAGATTAAAAACGATGTCTAAAGGTACGAAAGAAAAAGTGCAATTAGTATTAGTAATGAGCAGAAAAGCAGATTTATATATTTTAGATGAACCTATTGGAGGAGTTGATCCTGCCGCTAGAGATTATATATTAGATACTATTTTAACTAACTTTAATAAAGATGCATCTATTATTATTTCAACTCATTTAATTTCTGATATTGAAAGAATACTAGATGATGTTATCTTTATCTCCAATGGGGAAATCATATTATATGAAGAAGCAGATAAATTAAGAAAAAAAGAGAAAAAATCAATCGATGCAATTTTTAGGGAGATGTTCAAATGTTAAATAAATTATTAAAATATGATTTTAAATCATTAGCGAAAAGTTTAGTTCCTTTTTATGGATTAGTTATTTTATTAGGACTATTAGTAAGAATATCAGGAATTGTAAAAGAGCATTTTCCAGTGACTAGTTTTATTAATGGTATGATGTTAATGTTCTTTATCATGTTAATAGTAGCCATTCTATTCTATACCTTCTTTGTATCTATTAGAAGATTTTATAGAAATGTCTTAAAAGATGAAGGATATCTTACTAATACTTTACCAGTAAAAAGAAGTAATATTATCTTATCACAAACAATTACATCCTTTGTCTTCTCAGTAATCAGTACCATTGTAATGATTATAGCATTATTAGTTGCTTTCTATACCAAAGGATCCCTAAGTGGAATATTTGGTCTTATCAATAAATTATTTATTGCTATGGAAATAGAACCATGGGTTGGTTATAGTTATACTATTATGACAATGATCACTGGATATATGGGTTATGTATTAATATTCTATCTTGCACTTATCTTAGGGCATCAAAGATATAGTAATAAAATAGTATATTCTATTGTATATGGATTAGTTATCTATGGAGTATTACAAGTACTATCACTTATATGTGTAGGTCTTACAATACTAATTGATCCTAACCTAATAGATGTTATGAGTAGCGAATATGCAACATTTAAAGATATGGCTTCCCTATTCATCTCTTCTGGAATATTAAGTATTTTAATTCCTATCGGATGTTACTTCTTATCTTGTAAATTTATAAATACTAAATTGAATTTAGAATAAACTAACAAAACATTGTTAGTTTTTTTATTATCCGATATAATAATATAGAGGAGAAACATAATGAAAAAATTAAAAAATATAAAAATTATTTTTGTTGATATCGATGGAACATTAACTAATAGTAAAAGATGTTTAGAAGAAACTAATAAAAAAGCAATTAAAAGAATAACAGATAAAAATATTTTTGTGGTTCTTTGTTCTGGTCGAACGAATCAATATGTATGCGATTTTAGTAAACAAGCTAGTGCTTCTAATTACGCTATCAGCTGTAATGGTGCTTTTGTTTATGACTATAAACTAGATAAAAATATTTTTAGTAGTAATCTCGACTTTAAGACAATTACTACCCTCTGGAATTATTGTTTAGAAAACCATTTAGGTTTTATTATCAACACCAAAGAAATGCGTTATGGTAATCATTATTTACATAACGTTAAGGAAAATGGTATAAAACCAATTCACTCGATTAATGAAATTAGTAATATTGATATTTATCAAATAGTAATTACTGGTAGTAATGAACCTAAAATGAATGAACTAAAAACAATTGTAAATGAAATTCCTTCTCTATTTATGGCAAATATCTCAACTAGAATAGTAGATAACTTAACGGTTTATTTTTTTGATATTGTCAATGTAAATATTAACAAAGGTCAAGCAATAAAACATTTATTAAATTATTTAAATATTAAAAAAGAAGAAGCGGTTTGTATTGGTGATCATATCAATGATTATCAAATGTTTCATGAAGTAGGTTTTAAAGTGGCTATGGGTAATGCCAATAGTGAACTCATAAAACAAGCAGATTATGTAACATTATCTAATGATGAAAATGGAGTTGCCTATTTTCTTAACAATTTTATTGAATAAAGGCGATTAACATGTTAGAAAGTTATATAGAAAAATTAAAACCTCATATTTTAGAATTATTTAAAAATGATTATAGTGGTCATGATTTTGATCATTTAAGAAGAACAAATAAATGAAATTTGTTATTGTGTAGAAAGCCATGAACAATATAATTGAAACGGAATTTATTAATATTCCATCTTTAACTATTATTTTTTTATATAATTAAAAAAGCAATCATATTACGATTGCTTTTTAAGTTCTTATGGAGGGCCTAGTCGGATTTGAACCAACGCTCAGGGAGTTGCAGTCCCATGCCTTACCACTTGGCTATAGACCCATTTGCTATTGCATTTATAATATTACACTATTGTCTTATTTTTGTCAATTATCGTATTTGCTTTATTAATAAATTTTATGCACTTGTTATTATAAATATAACCTATCTATGTTATAATTATTATAAGATAAGGAGGTGTAACATACGAATTATTTAGACGAATTAGAACAATTAAGAAAAAAAATTGTTGCAAAAGATAGAAAAGTTCTTATATCGTGTGCTATATTATTTATAATTTCATTAATATTATCTATTGTAAATAAAGATATACAAGTATGTTTTTTCTTTTCTATATTTATGATTTTTATTGTATTCGCTAACAGTTTTCTTACTCAAAGCGATCGTCAAAATTATAAAACAATTTACAAAAGAAATATAGTTCTAGAAACATTTAAAGATTTTTTTACTGATATTCAATATCATAGTAATACTGGATTACATGAAAATATTATTAGTGAAACTAATATGATGAAAACAGGAGATCGTTATAGTTCTAATGATTACATAGTAGCAAAATACAAAAATATAAACTTTTCTTCTTCTGATGTTGAAATTGAAGAAAAGCATAAAGATAGCGACGGTAATACTCATTATACAACTATTTTTAAAGGTCAGTGGTTTATATTCGATTTTAACAAAAAATTCAAAGCTAATGTGCAAATATGTGAAAAAAATTTTTATGGTGCTACACGGGGTGGTTTATTCAGTACTAAAACATACCATAGAATAAAAATGGAAGATATAGAGTTCAATAAAATATTTAAAGTATATGCCGAAAATGAATTTGATGCTTTTTATATTTTAACTCCTAATACAATGGAGAGGATAAAAGAACTAAATAGAAAAATTACAGGTAATCTACTCTTCTGTTTTATAGATAATAAAATGCATGTTGGTATTCATAATGATAAAGATTTATTTGAACCTAATATTTATAAAAAAATTGATTTAAAGAAAGAAAAAGAAAAAATATTAAATGAAATAAAAATCATTACTGAATTCGTAGATATACTGGATTTAGATAACGATTTATTTAAAAGGAGTGTTTAGAATTGGAATTTTTAATTATAATAGCTTTAGTAATAGTTATTATCGCTTTTATTTGGTATATTATGATATCAAATAAATTTAATAGATATATTGTAAAAATTGATGAAGCAGATTCTGGTATTGATATTGCTTTAACTAAAAGATATGATGTCCTAAATAAAATGATAGATGTAGTTAAATCCTATGCCAAACATGAAAAAGAAACATTATTTGAAGTAATCAATCTTAGAAAAGGAATGACTCTAGAAGAAAAAAATGAGGTGAATCATAAAATAAGTAAAAATTTAGAAAAAATAAATCTTTTAGTAGAATCCTATCCAGAATTAAAAGCAAGTGAAACTTATACTACTTTACAAAAATCAATAATTGAAGTGGAAGAACATTTACAAGCAGCAAGACGTGTTTATAATTCTAATGTATCAGCTTATAATCAAATGGTAGTTTCTTTCCCTTCTAGTTTAATTGCTAAACAAAAAGCATTAACTAAAAAAGAATTTTTTGAAGCAGAAGAAACAAAAAAAGCAGATGTAAAAATAAATTTATAAAAAAATAAACATCTTAGTATGTTTATTTTTTTTCAGTAGAAATTAGAAACATGTTCTTTTTACTTTTATAAGATGTATGAAGTAATTCAAGTGCTTTCTTACTCAAAGGATATCCTAAATAGGAATTATATACATCTATAACATCTTTATTTTCGTAACAATCTTTTATTTTTGATTCTTTATCATTCTGATATAGAGAATTCATTCTTGCTTTTATATAGTCTTTATTTTTATTTATTGGTAACAATGGTTGACCTCCTCCACCAATACATCCACCAGGACAATTCATAACTTCTATATAAGCATATTCCTCTTTTCTCTTTAATATTTCTTCTAAATTCTTCATTCCATTAACCACAGCCACTTTAAAATGTAAATTATGAATACTGATTTCTTTTTCTTTGATTCCTTCTATTCCCCTTAATTCTTCTAACCGATAAAAATCTTCTGGCGCTTTTCGTTTAGTTAATAAATAGTACATCGTTCTAAGAGATGCTTCCATAACTCCTCCACTAGTACCAAAAATTAATCCACTACTACTTCCTCGCTCCATAAGAGAATCAAAAGGCTCATCATTTAAAGAATTAAAATCTACTTCACATTCTTTTAACATCATAACTAATTCTTGCGTAGTAATAACATAATTCATACCTAGTAATTCTTTTCTTTTTATTTCATATTTTTTAGCTACACAAGGCGCTACCATGACATTAATAATTTTATTCCTATCAATATTGTTATATTCCACAAAATAAGAATTAATTAAAGAACCTTGAATACTGATTGGACTTTTAGTAGTAGATAAATTAGGTATTAATTCGTCATGAAAAATTTCACAATACTTAACCCATGCTGGACAGCATGATGTAAACTGTGGAAGATCTTTGTTATTTTTTATTCGCTCTATTAGTTCACTTGCTTCTTCCATAATTGTCATATCAGCACCAAAAGTTAAATCAAATACATAATCAAACTTTAATTTTTTTAAAGCACTTACTAACTTACCTTCTAAGAAAGTACCTTCTTCAAAACAAAATAAATCCCCTATTGCTACTCTTACCGAAGGAGCTACAGAAATAGTCACAATATAATCAGTATCATTTAAATAATCTAAAACTTTTTTATAATCATATTTAGGTACTAATGCTTTTGTAGGGCAATTAATAATACATTGTCCACAATTAATACAAATAGGATTATCAGCTTTTTGCTTATCATAAGAAATATTGATTTGTTCTGTACAAACCCTTTGACACATACCACAATCAATACACAATTCTTCGATTCTAGCAATACTTGGATTTAACTCTGAAACCCATACCCTTTTCTTTTCGCGTTCTTCTTTAATGAATCCATCTTTTTCATTCCATGGAAGAATATTTTTTTTATTCCCATCACATAACAGGCAACGATCTATTTCACCAATCGAATTATAAATATATCCACAAATTTCACATCTAAATTTATTCATACTACCACCTATTTTCATTATAGCATTTTATTTTTCCAAAAGAAAAGAAATATTAAATCAATATCTCTTTTACTTAAGTACATAAGTGTATACTTTATTCAAAATAATGATATCCAAATATACGTTATCGGCATCTTTTGTATCTCCACTGATTTCATAATATTTACTTTCCTTCACAACATCAGGCGTAATATCAGCTATCTCTACGTTTTGAGTATACTCTTTATCATTTTTTATATATCTAATATGCCCAAATAGTGAGATAAAATTGTTCTCTAATTTGTCATTATGTAAACTACTATCTATTGATAAATCAAAATCTAACTTCATAACTGTCATATTTCTACTGGTATTTACTTTTGGAATAATATAATCATTGAAGGTATAACATTCTTGTCTTACACATTGTTGATAAGTATATAAAAATCTATCTTTTATTTCTACACTCTGAATAGTAAAACTACTATTTTTTAAAATACTATCTTCAAAAGTTAACTGTTCTTTAAGATTTACTTCTTTGATTTTTTCTTCTTCTCCCTTGGTTTTAGGATTTAAATCAACTTTAATATAGTGATAGATTCTTTCTATTCCATTTACTTTATATCCACTAACAAATTCTAATCTTTTACTACTCTTTATATCTTCTTTATCTATTCTATAAACTAAAATAAAGATATCTTCTTTTTTACTTTCTACTTGAATAGTATCACTAGTATCTCCCAATCCTGTAAAATAATTATTATATTTATTATCAATACGATATTTTTTATCACCAACTCGTAATTCAAAATTACTAGTACTAAAAGAAAGTGGATTATTAGATATATTTTTTACGTAAATTCTTGCTACTACAAAACTATATTTATCGTCTGTAATATCATTTCCAAAAGTATCATTATCTAATTGGTAACTGTCTATTACATGCATCTGTAATCCATTGGATTTAAATACCTCTTGTTCTTCATATATTTTATTTTTTACATACATAGTATTATGTAAAATAGAACCTGTAACGATTAAAACTATTCCTACTAAAGTTAAAACGATTAGTTTATTTTCTTTCAAAACGTATTTAATAATTCTAAGCCTTCTACGAAATCTAGTCTTAACATCATCAGAGTCTATATCAATATCTAATTCAAATTCTTCATTATCTTTTTCATCAACTTGTAACTCCATCAAATCTTTTTGAAAATTAAATTTTTTTATATTAAATCCTACTGCTCTTACGAATGCTATAATGACAAAAGGTATTTGAGCTAAAAATAATACTAATGATACATCCCTACTTATTCTCAATAACATAGTATCCATTCTATTGTATGATATATTATCCAGTTGCAAACTTATAAAAGCGAACCCTACTATTAATATGAAATAATAAATAATAGATGCTAAATAATATTTATATGGCTTATCCTTATTCTTCATTAATAAAAAAATAAAAATACTAATGAATATAACAAATAATATTGCTATATAAACTAACGGACCTAAATAATTATCACTTAATCCATCAATAACATCATGTCTAGAAGAAGCTATATAAGTATTAAAGAAGGATAAAATTTTATAACTTTTATAACAAATATAAATAAGAATACCAGTTAATATTAAGTGAATTAATTTAAACTTTTTAATCAAAAAAGCATACGGTTTTCTTAAGATCATGTCAATACCCTCCTTATTCTAATATTATTATAATATACAAATATATTTTAATGCAATTTCCACAAAAAAACAATCAAATATTAGAATTCGATTGTCTATTTTTTCTCTACACTTATGATTAACTGTTCAGGTATTAAATAAAGATTTTTATTATATTTTGGTAAATCATTTAAAGTTAAATGTCCTTTTTCTATTAAGTTATTAATCGTATCTCCTTCTTTAGTTATATAGAGTTTTGTATTTTCTTTAGGAACAATAATAATTTGATTAGGATAAATATAGTCATATAGTTTTAATCCATTAATCTCCGATAATATAACTGGGTCAGTCCCAAACTCTTCAGCAATACTATATAGACTATCTCCTTGTTTTATTATGTAGTCTAGAAAAGCACTATCACTTTCTTTAGGAATCACTAATACTGTTCCTGGATTTAAATAATAACTATCTAGATTATTAGCTTTCACAATATCAATAGTTGATATTCCAAATTTTCTTGCTACATCATCTAAAGTTTCATTTTCTCTAACTGTATATCTTTCTACCATTTAAAATCCTCCCAATAAATTATATGACATAAAAAAAGAAAAGTACCTATTTAAAATAGGCATTATATATATTCTTATAATTATATTGAAATTCTTTATTAGTTAACATTTTCTTTAATCCTGTATCATCATAACGATATAAAGTTGTATCACTTATAAAGTATATATAGTCACTAATTAACTGTACTTCTTTTATATTATCAAATTGAAATAAATAAATTCTTTTATTTAAATCTTTCTTATATACTTTATAAAACTCGTTTTTATTATTATAGTAGTAATAGTATTTACCGGATTCAAAGGCTTTTACATAATTATCTTCAATTGGAAAATCACTATTAAAAGTTAATTCTTGTTTAGAAAAATCATAAATATTTTTAGTTTCCCACTCTCCATTGTAATATTGAGCTCCTGTAGATTTATCACCAGTAATACGATATGTTACTTCGTTAGGATCTATTTCATATTGAGTTAAATTACTTTTATCAAATAAATACAATTTACCATCTACAACTCCATTAATATATAAATTAGTTGATGCTGGTTCATCAAAATATAAGTATTCTGTCTCTTCACTAATGATATTAATAATAGCAAATCCTCTATATTCTGGTCTATTTTCAAACATAGGTAATATATAATACTTATCAACTAATACTCCTAAATCATTATTATAAATATCATAATCAGCAAAATTGATTCTTTCATTAGAAGGTTTTGTTATTTTTAATAAGTCATTATATTCATATACAATTAATATTTCATCTGTATACATATTATCTTTGTATACTTTAGAGTTGCCAACAGTACTATTAGTAGTATTTGTCGCTTCATATTTATTTTCATTAAAATTATCTAATGTGTCAGTAAACTCTTCTATGTTGTATTTATCTTTAATACTAGTATAAGAATATTGCTCATTATCAACATTACAAAAGACTTGTGAATCATCATTGTTTTTAATATAAACAGGAGAAATACATACTAAATCATCTTTCTCATATAACTTAATATTACTAATTATTTTCTTTTGTTTATTAAATTTATTATCAATGTCAAAAACAAAATCATCATCACCAATATCTAACTTAAAAAAATAATAATCACTTTCTTTATCTTTATAATATTCTTCATGAATATATATTTCTTTATTGTCCACTTTTAAACTATATTCAACTGTATGTTTACTTTTAAAGAATGTAATCCCAAATTGAAATACCAAAAATAATATTCCTAAAACAATGATAAAGTTAATTATTCTTTTCATATTATCACCAATATTAGTATATCAAAAAAATAGTTGTTAAAACAACTGTTTTTATTCTTAAAGATTTTCTTGACGATTAGGATATAGTTTTTTCTCTTCTAACATATAGCCTGAAATATTAGTTTCAATTTCATCTAAAGCATTTTTATCAATATTTGACAAAGTAATAAATTCTTTTACAGTATCAACAAATACTTTTCCCCATAAAAGATTAGATACAACTTTTAAGTCATTAAACATATCTGGTGTAACAGTATCTAAAAAGTAACCAAATACTACTCTTTTTCTTCCTAATAAAATTCTCTTATTAGTAAGTACTACTACTGCCGTTGAAAATATATCAAAAGAACTTTTACTTTTTTGAGCTGCAAAAGCATATACAACGTGTTCATCTGGATTTAGATGCTTTTGCACTACTTTAGAATTAGCTTTTAATCGCCACGCTACAGTCATAGGATACTTATTTTTAAATTCTTTAACTTTTTCATAAACGTCATTCATAATGTTACTCCTCTATCGTCATATATTTTTGTAATAATTCTACTAATTCAGTTAATGAAATTGTACTAAGATTCATGTCAATTACTTTACCGTTTTGAACTAATAAAATTGTTGGTGTTCTAACACCATCTACTTCATATCTTTCTTCTTGTATTTCTCCATAGGCAGCATACAATTCATCAGCTTCATCACTAGTAATATTACTTACATTTAAGTAATTTACAGTTACTCCATATTCATTAACTAATTGTTTCATAATAGGTTCTTGTTGTGCACAGTAACCACATGTAGGACTAGCAACATAAATTAATGATACTTCTTCACCATTTAATAAAGATCTATAATCATCCATGGTAATTTCTGTAATGTCTAATTCTTCTTCTTTACAAGAGCCACAGTTTTTTAACTCAGGTACAAAATAAGCTAAACCAAATACGATGATTAAAGATAAAACAATAATTACACCTGTTTGAAACTTTTCTTTATTAAAATTCTTTTTTTTCTTTTCCACAATATAAACCTCCTCAATACTTCTTTATTATAACATATAATAATTAATTATTACTATGTTTTTAATAAAAATTATAAAACATATCATAAATGAATTAGTACTTTAGTATACTGAAATGGAGGAATAAAATGATCACAATCGGAATACCAAATGCTTTATTGTTTCATAAATATAAAAATTTGTGGAATAATTTTTTTAAAGAACTAGGTTGTAAAGTTATAATTAGTAATCCAAGTAATAAGAAAATATTAGAAGAAGGATGTAAATATGCACAAGATGAAGCATGTTTATCATTAAAATTATATCTTGGACATGTTAAGTCTTTAATAGGAAAAGTGGACTATATTTTAGTTCCTAGATTAGTGAGTATCAAACCAAAAGAAAAACTATGTACGAATTTTGCTCTTCTATATGACTTAGTTAACAATACTTTTAAAACTAAAATCATTCATTATAATGTCGATATTGATAAAGGAAGGAATGAAATGGATTCTTTTATTAATATGGGATTAGAATTAGGAAAAAATAAAAATGAAGCAAAAAAAGCTTATTTAAAAGCTAAACAAATAGAAAAAGATATATTAGATAAAAAAATGAGAGAACAAAATATTGCATTAAAAAGTAAAAAACCTAAAATTTTATTAGTATCACATTCTTATAATTTGTATGACAATTTAATCGGTCTACCTATTATTGAATTTTTAAAAGAAAATAATGTCCAACCTATATTTTCAGATATTTATGATAATTCAAAAACTAATTATGAATCTTCTTCTATCAGTAATTCTATATATTGGACTTATAATAAAGAGTTAATGGGAGCAATTAGTCATTATAAAAAATATGTGGATGGAATTATTTTAATCACTACTTTCCCGTGCGGTCCTGATTCATTAAGCAATGAAATGATAACAAAAAAAGTCAAAGATGTCCCTATTATTTCTATTATCATTGATGAATTAAATAATTCTTCTGGTTTAATTACTAGATTAGAAAGTTTTATTGATATTATTAATATGAAAAAAGGTGTTAAGCATGGATAACAGAAAAATTAGTTTCCCTCATTTAGGGAATTATTATATACCGATTAATTACTTATTAAATAAATTATTAAAAGTAAAAGTAATGCCAGCTCCCCCCATTACTAAAAGAACTCTTGAATTAGGGAGTAAATATAGTCCTGACTTTGTGTGTTTACCATTTAAGTATAATTTAGGCAATTTTATTGAATCCTTAAATAATGGTGCTAATATTTTAATTCAAGCTGGTGGTGGATGTAGATATGGATACTATGCTGAAGTTCAAGAAACTATTTTAAGAAATTTAGGATATCATTTTGAGTTTTATAATTTAGTTAACACCGATAAATTTACTGTAAAGTATTTATATCATACTTTTAAAAAGTTAAACCCTAAATTATCATTTATTAAATTTTCTTACTATACTCTACTTACTTTATTAATGATTTATTATATGGATAATATAGATGACTATATAAGAAAAAATATTGGATTTGAAGTTTATAAAGATAGTTTTAAAAATCTTCAGAAAAGAATGTTAAAGGATTTTTCTAAATGTAATAGTTTTTCTAAATTAACATGGAAATACTTTAAATATAAGAAAAAGTTTAGAAATTTAAAAATCAATAAACCTAAGAATTGTTTAAAAGTAGGAGTGATTGGTGAACTCTATACTTCCATGGAAGAATTTTCAAGTTATTTTTTAGAAAAAGAATTAGCAAAAATGAATATAGAAGTTAAAAGATTTACTAATGTGACTTATCTACTTATAAAAAAAAGATTTCATACTAAAAAAATGTTGAAATATACTAAAGAATATATGAAGTACACTATTGGTGCAGATGGATTAGATAATATTTATCGAGCTAAAAAATTGGTTAATGAAGGTTATGATGGGTTAATTCATATTAAACCATTTGGTTGTACTCCTGAAGTTGGAGCAATACCAATTATAAAGAAAGTATGTGCCGATTATAAAATGCCTATTATTTTTTTCTCCTTTGATACTCAAACAAGTGAAGAAGGAATAAAAACAAGATTAGAAGCATTTTATGATATGCTAAAGATGAAAAAGGAGGAGCATAATGATTAAATGTGCTTTAGGTGTAGATATAGGTTCTATTTCAACCAAAGGAGTAATTATAGATGAAGATAATAATATTATAAAAAGTAGTTACATTGAAACTAAAGGTAATCCTCTTAATGCTGTAAAAGAATTAATTACTATTTTAAAGAATGGATTTGATAGTGATAAATATAAAATTGTTCATGTAGGTACGACTGGAAGTGCCAGAAAATTAATAGGAACCATTTTAGGAGCTAAAACTATAAAAAACGAAATAACAGCTCATGCTGTTGGAACTATTTCAAAATATCCGGATGTTAGAACTATTTTAGAAATTGGTGGGCAAGATTCTAAAATTATTTTAATTGAAAATAAAATAGTCACTGATTATGCTATGAATACACTTTGTGCGGCCGGAACTGGTTCTTTTCTATCAAGTCAAGCAAAAAGATTAGGAGTCGATGTAAAAGATTTTGGCAATATTGCTCTTACTTCCAATAATCCAACCAAAATAGCTGCACGTTGTACAGTTTTTGCAGAATCGGATCTAGTGCATAAAGCAGGAGTTGGTTATAAAAAAGAAGATATTATTGCAGGACTTTGCTATAGTGTTGCTAATAATTATTTAAATAATGTAGGTAAAGGGAAAAAGATATTACCACCTATTATTTTTCAAGGTGGAGTTAGTAAAAATATAGGAGTTAAAAAAGCTTTTCAAGATATATTAGGTGAAGAGATTATTGTAGATGAAAATGGTCATTTAATGGGTGCATTAGGTATTGCTTTACTATCAAAAAAAGAAAAAGAAGAAATAGAATTTAACTTTGATATACTAGAAACTAAATTTGAAACAGTAGGTACCGAATGTAATAAATGTCCTAATCATTGTGAAATTATTTGTATAAAGAAAAATAATAAGTTATTAGATGCCTGGGGTAATAGATGTGAAAATGGACTATATGGATTAAATTAAAAAAAGAGTATAAACTACTCTTTTAATTTGTCTTAATTATGTATGGATTACTACTAGTCCCATCCCCTTGGATAATTTCAACCGCCCCATTTTATTTATATTTTCATCCTATATCATATGAACATTGATAGTTAAATAATTTTCGAGGCATACTGTTTATCTCGAAACAAATATTACCTAAATAATATTGAACTACAAACTTCATAGAGTTTCCTTTGTGGATAAATCTTCTAACCGATGCATTTGTTCTTTCGTTAGTTCCACGCTAAAATGGACAGTATATAACTTTACTCCGAGTTTCTTTATGGTTAATTCTAAGGCTTGGAATTCTAATCCATTATCTACGGTAATAATTTTTACTTTTATTTCATTTCTTATCAAATAGTTATAAATTATTTTATTTGTATAGTATTCGCTTTTATATTCTGATTTTATTAACCAAACTTTTTTGAACATCTATCAATTATAGAAATCATAGAATCATATTCATTTTTTTTGATACATTTGGGTCTTAAACTTATTGGAAGGACTGTTTTATGATCTATATTCCATTTTGTGTGATTCATCATAGAAGTTTTCTTTCTATGTCGTTTTTTATAAATATTAGCTTTATATCTAGAAATAGTTGAATGACTTATGCCTAATATTTCTGCAGTCTTTCTCATTGATAATCCTTGCTCAATCAAAATATCGATTTGTGCTTTCTTTTCATTTGTTAATGTATATAATTCATATAGGAGCCTCGTTGCCAAAATTTAGCTCCTTCATTACATAAAAAAAGCCGCACCTTTTGGTGTGGTTGAAATTTCAATTTAGGAAAAAAATATTACAAATATTCTTTTTATGCTATTTCAACATAAGCAGTAGGTAACATATTAGTAAGTATTTTATTTCTTACTTCCTCGTTTTTAACATAAATTGTAGGGGTAGCATAACTACCATCAAAAACACCATCATATGATTCTAAAGTTGAAAAAGTTGCATTTCTAATATCTATATTTCTTAAATATTCACAATCTGAAAACATTCCATTGATATTTTTTAAATTTTCTGTAGTAAAGCTACTAAAATTTACTGCATTCAAATTATAACATCCACTAAACATATAACTCATATCTGTTACTTTTGATGTCTTAAAATTTAACGTAAAACTACTCGTATTTGAGCAATTACTAAACATTCCTGACATATTAGTAACTTTGGATGTATCAATATTAGCAAAGTCTACTCCTAATAATCTATTACATTGAGAAAATAAGTTACTCATATTTATTACACCTGATGTATCTAAATGTTCAAATGATATCTCCAGCTTTTACCCCTCCTTTTTGCCCTATATAAACTTCATATAATGAATCATTATCTTTATCTGTATACCATTCCATAATTGCATTAGTACCATCGCTAGAGACACTCCATGAATCTATAGCATCACTTGGAACAGTATTTGAAGTTACAAATTCAACACTTTCTACAGAATAGGCATATACACCTCCTGTTCCAAATACTTTATTTATAAAAGTTGGCTTTCCTGTATCTTCATTATCTATATTAGGATCGCTTGGGGTTAACTGTTGCCCATCATCTTGGATACATTCTATATCCATTATTAATTCTTTTGTTGTATCACTTGGTATACTGGTTGCGCCCTTGTCAAATTCTACTATGATTTTGAATGTCTTTGTTCCATTTGATGCTAATCTCTCTTGATTCTGTATTCCTTCTATTGTGTATATAATTACATAACTTCCTGTTGTCTTGATATTTACTTCATTAATTATCGCATCTACACTTCCATTATTTTTTATTGTTATACTATATTCTATTTTATCTCCTGGTTTTCTTAATCCAGCATTAAATGTGGCATTAGTACCATTGTAAGTTGGATTTTCTATATTATATTCTGTACCTGTAATATTACTGCTAATAGAGGTTATTTCTATATTCCAAGTACTAGTAATATTTCCTGTTCCGTTGATGGTTAATCTTGTCATAAATGCCGCATATACTACTACCATTAGTAATACTAAAACACACATGACTCCTATAATTATCTTTTTCTTATTCCTACCTATAATACCACTCCATTTTAATTTATCTCATATATTATGGTACTCTGCCTCTACGCAATTTCCAACACTTAATTTTTTACTTTAAATTTTCTTAACAGGGTACAATATTATATATATTTATTTTAGCAAATAACTTTCTCTTTTTAAATACCCCTCCCTACTATAATTTTCGACAAAAAAACTAACCCAAGGTTAGTAGTTTTTAGCTTTCTTAATCATCAAAGAAATCATCGAAGAATTTATTATCTTCTACTTCTTCATCAATTGTAATTGTTGCACCAGGTTTCTTTACTTCTTCTTTTGCTTCCTTTACAGGCTCTGCAGGTGGAACAAATGTAGAAGGTTTTGGTTCTTCTTTTTCAATCTTAGGAACAAAATTATTCATTTCTCGATTTACTTTTTGTTCAATCATTCTACTTATATCCATACTATTAGAAGCCTCTTTAGGCTTATTTGATATTTCACTATTGTGATTGTTATCTATTCTTTTATCTTCAAAACCTACTCTATCAAATTCTTGTTTAATAGGTTCTCTTATAATTGATTGTTGTTTCTCATGATTTAAGTCATTGTTGATGGAA
>CALVYX010000065.1 GCA_944372315.1 uncultured Bacilli bacterium | reverse complement strand
CATACAAACTGTGGAGTCTTAAATCCAAATGTTCTTGCAAGGGGTGCATACATTGTATCATAGCCTCCGTAACCATACATATTTCCATCATCGAACATACTTCTATCTCCACAAAAACCTGCATCTGCTAAATAAGAACTATAATTTATTAAATTTTCTTCATACCATGTATCAATTGTTGTTTTTATCACACTATCATTCGTATTGGTATGCGTTGCTTCATATGTAGAAGAACCAACTGTTCCATACATATATCCTACATACGCATTATCATCCCATTCTTCATTAAAAATACCCTCGCCTATTGTTGCAACTGCACCTGTTGCATCTGATGTTTCGCCCTGATAAATTAATCTTATACTAGAGTCTTCATTAATCCTCATAATTCTCCAATAAAATCCTGCAAAATAAACATAATTATTCTCTACTGCTCCTCTAAAATAATAAGTTACTTTATTATCTTCTGTATTTGTTGAAGTATAATATAATCCTTTTCCATTGGTATTACTACTTATTTGGCTAAAATCTATATTTGTATCTTGCTGCACTTTATTATCATTCAATATTTGTTGTACTAATGTTGGGTATCCTAATTCTGGTAATAATTCTCCATCTGGTGTTGGATTACTTGATACATATTGTCCGATATCTAACGTAATACTAATATCCTTTGTTTTTTCTTCTGGATCACTTGTGATACTTGCGTCATACCCTACTTTTACTGTTACCGTTACTTTTGGACAGGTGCTTTGGCCTTCACAACTAGCAATCCTTGTGCCTTTTCTTATTCCATCGAATCTTACATAAATAGCATCACTTCCTGTTCCAGTATAAGTTGCTCCTTTTACTTCTGCTTCAATATCACCATAGTTAGTAATATCAATTTCATACGTGATCTCATCCCCTGGTTGCACTAAATCTACTTCAAAGTTTGCTGTGGTTGCTGTTACCGTTGGAATTACTTTATTTGTGGCTCCTCCCTTTTGACTAATTGTTCTTATATCACTAAACTCTACTTGCCAATTAGAGGTTACTGCGGTACTTCCATTGATATTTAGACTACTAGATAATAAGGCATATCCTACTGTCATAAATACTATCATAATTATCATTACTACCATTACTTTGGTTTTTCTTCGATACATCTTTACCACCCATTTCTATCATAATAACATTATATAATAAATGATAATCATTATCAATAATAATATTTATGTTTCATATTTATTATTAAGTTACATAATAATTAATAGGTGATAGAATGAAAAAGAATTTAAAATTATTGATTATAAGCATAGCGATTCCTGTACTTCTAGGATTTTTAACTAGTATTATAACTAGACCATTTATTGATTATGAACAATTAGTTCAACCTCCTCTTGCTCCGCCTAGTTGGTTATTTCCAGTAATGTGGACTATTCTTTATATTTTAATGGGTATCTCTTTCTATATTACTTTAAAAAATGATCATGATTTAGACATAGATACTTACAAAACTTATTTTCTGCAATTAATTATTAACTGTTTTTGGACTATATTTTTCTTCGTATTTAAATGGAGATTATTTTCCATCTTTTGGCTAATTCTATTAATTTATTTAATAGTAAAAATGATAATTAAATTTTATCGAATCAATAAAATTGGAGGTCTATTACAAATCCCTTATCTTCTATGGTGCTTATTCGCTCTATATTTAAATATTGGCATTTATATTTTGAATTAATTACTATATATCTGTTATAATATATTGGGTGGTTCTATGAATGCATTAGTATTATCTGGCGGTGGAGGAAAAGGTGCTTATCAAATTGGTGTTTGGAAAGCATTACGTAAATTACACTATAAAATCGATATTGTAACTGGTACATCAGTTGGAGCACTTAATGCTGTATTAATTACACAAAACTCCTATTTTTTAGCTCCTAAAATTTGGAATAAAATTGATTTTAAAGAAGTATTTCACAATGATATAAAAAAAGAACAGACATTAAAAGAAACAATCTCTATGTATGGAAAAAATATCATTAAAAATAAAGGTATGAGTACTGATAACTTAGAGAAAAAATTAGAAGAAGCAATTAGCAAAAGAAAATTTTATAAATCCAAAATAAAGTTTGGATTGGTAACTTTTAATGTAAGTAGTTTAAAACCAAAATTGTTAACTAAAGACAAAATTCCTAAAGATAAATTAAAAGATTACCTAGTGGCATCAGCTACATGTTTTCCAGCTTTTAAAATGAAAAATATTGATGGAAATAAATATATAGATGGCGCATACTATGATGTATTACCTATAAATTTAGCTATTGATATGGGTGCGACTAACATAGTTGCAGTAGATTTAAAAAGCTTTGGGATACGAAGAAAAGCAAAAAACAAAGATGTTAATATAATTTATATCTATCCTAGAAATCATATTGGACATAGTTTATTATTTAATAAAAATATTAATAAAAAAAATATTCGTTATGGATATAATGATACTATGAAAACATTTAACAAATTAGTTGGTAACAAATATACTTTTAAAAAAAATACACTTAATAAAATAGATACTAAATTAAAAGAAATTCTCAACATTAATGCTACTTATTTTCTAAAAAATAAAATATCAAATAAAAAAATTGATATCTTAAAAACAATTGAGAATTTAGGTAAAATTTTTAACATTTCTGATGATAACATCTATTCTATAAGAAAATTTAACAAATTATTAAAAAAAGAAGTTAAAAATAGCAAAATAGCAAAAGTTTGTCATTCAAAAAAAGAACTTATCGAATATTTATATTTAAATATGTGCAAAAATAAAGTGTCCATTATTAAGAGACATTATTTACTTCATAAAAAAGAAGTAATTCAAGCTATATATTTATATACAATAATTAAAGGAGTACATAATGAAGTTCAAATATAGTAATTCTAATAAAAGGTATTATACATTAGATTATTTTTATAAAGAGAAATTTAAATCTAAAGTATTTAAAATCAGCTTAAATGCTGGTTTTTCATGTCCTAATAAAGATGGTACTAGAGGGTATGGAGGATGTATCTATTGTTCAAAATTAGGTAGTGGTGATTATGCTGGAAAAAAAGAGAAAAGTTTAGTCCAACAATTTAATGATATTAAAAATATCATGTTACATAAATGGCCAGATAGTAAATATATTGTTTACTTTCAAGCCAACACCAATACTTATGCTCCAGTTAATGTATTAAAAGAAAAATATGAAAGTGTATTATTTCTAGATAATGTCATTGGTATTAATATTGCTACAAGACCTGATAGTATTAGTGATGAATGTTTAGAATATTTAGAAGAATTAAATAAAAAAACGTATTTAACTGTTGAATTAGGCCTTCAAACTATTCACGATGAAACTTCAAAATTAATTAATCGAGGTCATGATTTGAAATGTTTTGAAAAAATGGTAAAAAAATTAAGAGAAAGAAACATTAATGTAGTAGTACATATTATTAATGGCCTACCATACGAAACGAAAGAAATGATGTTAAGTACTGCTAAGTATTTATCTAATTTAGATATTCAAGGAATAAAAATTCATATGCTACACATATTAAAAGATACTGCTTTGGCTAATTTATATGAAAAAGAAAAATTTCACGTACTAACACGTGAAGAATATGTTGATATAGTATGCTCTCAATTAGAAATTTTAAGAGAAGATATTGTAATCCATCGCATAACAGGAGATCCTAATCCAGATGATTTAATTGAACCTAAGTGGCTAATTAAAAAATTTGGTGTATTGAATGAAATAGATAAAGAAATGGCAAGAAGAGATACTTATCAAGGAATATATAAAAAATATCCACAATAATTGTGGATATTTTATTTAGTTTTCTTTTTTTGAATATTATAAGTTATTTTTGCTAACATTTTTGTAGATAAAAATCTTTGAAAAAAGTTAGCTAATTTCATTTTAACTCCAGGAATAATAACTAATTTCTTTTTTAGTAATTGATCAATTCCATACCTTGCTACATCTTTACTGTTTAATGGTTTTACCGAAAAATTAACTCCTGCTACTTTATTAAAATTAGTTGCAACTGGTCCTGGGCATAAACATGATACAACAACATTGGACTTATCTCTTTTTAATTCTTCATATATAGAAGTAGTAAGTCTTAATACATAAGCTTTTGTACTATAATAAGTAGCCATTAAAGGCCCTGGAACAAATGCTGCAGAAGAAGCAACATTTAAAATATAACCGGAATCTCTTTTTTTCATATCCTTTAAAAACATTTTCGTTAATATGTGAACAGCTTTAATATTTAAATCTAACATTTCCATTTCTTTCGTTAAATCAGTTTCATCAAATTTACCGAAGTCTCCAAAACCAGCATTATTAATTAAGATATCAATATTCTCATTTTTACATAATACATAAACTTCTTTTACTTTACTTTCAATGGATAAATCAGCAACTATTATTTTAGGTTCTTTTTTTAATTTGTTCTGCATTTGTTGTAATTTTTCTTTATCACGTGACACTAGTATCAAATCATAGCCTAATTCACTTAGATATATGGCCATTTGATATCCAATACCACTTGATGCTCCAGTAATTAAAGCTTTCATAATACCATCTCCAAGCCCATTATAACATAGAAAAAAGGTCTTTGCTAGACCTCTGTTTTACTATAAATTATCATCTTCTAATAAACTATCATTAGGATTAGGAAGCTCTGGAGTTTGTTCAAATAAACCTAACGCATATAATCTTTCTGAAATATATGCTTGAATTTCAGCCATTTCTTCTTCTGTTAAATTGTCAACACTATCGGCATCACTAGTATCTACTGATGGTAAATCTTCATCTAAATAAATATTATTAATTGAACTAATGCTCATTTCAGTTGTTGCTTCAGTAAAACTTAATTCAAGTGTATATTCTTTATTTTCTGTCACTCTAGTTACTCCGAAAGTAATATTAGCAACTTCTTCCTCATCTAATAACACATTTAAATCAACTGTTGTTCCATTATTTTCTCTAGTCATATTACCAGAAAACTTAGCGATTTGTTCACCACCATTGAATTCAATAGTAAGATTTATATCATTTTCAGTATTATATACTTCTTCCATGGATATTAAAGCGATTTCGTTCTGAATAAAATTAAAATCATTTACTTTTTTATTTTCACTATTAGTATAAGTATCAAATGTAATAGATAAAACTTCAGTAGCAATACTATCTACTTCTCCATCTCCAACAGTACTTAATTCAACTCGTCTAATTTTATTAAATCCCTCAAGATAGAATGCAAAACTTAAAATATCTTCATCTCCATATTGCTCTACTTCTTCTTCTAGAGTAGTTTTTGCTTCTTCTAGAGTTTCTTTCGTTAACTCACTATCAAATTTTTGTAAAACTTTTATAGCTTGTGTATCATTACTAATTGCATCTAAATAATTAATCATAATTTGAATAAATCTTTTCTCAGATATACCAAATGATATCTTACTTGTTTTAAATTCTTCAGAACCTAAATTCAAAGTTACACTTGTTTTATCAAGATCTTCATCTTTTAAATCTTTTAACATACTGTCTCTAAGAAGATTAATTAGTAGATTTATCTCATTTCTTTCTATATCTTCTATAGTGCTTAAATCATTCATACTTACAGTCTCATCCACTGTAGAAGTAATTTCATCATAATAGAAGTTTTCCATTATTTCTTTTAATTTAAAATAAATTCTCTCTTCGTCAACAAGTCCTTCAAGTCCAATAAAGTCTTCGCCAGCAAGACTACTATCTATATTTAAATATAGATTATTATTACTAATATACAAATCACCGTTTACTGATGCAAATTCTTCACCCATCATAGTAAGACTAGTATCAGTAGTTATTCTATATTTATCACTACTTCCTAATTCATCTAATAAAAATATATCTTCTCCTGATTTCGTTAGATTTTCAAATACTTCTTTCACTGCTGTCTCAAAAATATACTTTTTAGAGTTCATTAAATAAACACCACTACCAATCATGGCTAGTGCTACTACAAATAATAAAATACTTACTACTTTTTTCCCATTCATTCTCTACACCTCTTTATTCTAAGTCGATTATACTAGAGATTTGTCGATTAGTCTATATTTTTTTGCAAAAAAAAGAGACTATTACTAGTCTACTAATTCTAATCTTACGATTAACGCGTCGTCTCCTCTACGTTCATCTAATTTTAAGATTCTTGTGTATCCACCATTTCTATTTGCATATTTTGGTGCAAGTTCATCAAATACTTTTTTAACAGCAGCAGTGTCATTATGAAGGAAAGCTAGTGCTTTTCTTCTTGCAACTAATCCGCCATCTTTTCCATAAGTAATCATTTTATCAACAAATTTACGAGCTTCTTTTGCTCTTGTCTCAGTTGTTTCTATACTACCATTCATGATAACATCTTTAGTAAGATTAGCAAGCATGCTTCTTCTATGTTTGTTATCAACTCCTAATTTTCTATATGCCACTTTGACTCCTCCTTACTAATCATCTTCACGTAAAACTAAACCTAGTTCTTTTACTTTATCTAACACTTCTTTTAACGATTTCTTACCTAAATTACGTATCTTCATCATATCATTTTCTGATCTATTAACTAAATCTTGTAATGTATGAATTCCTGCTCTTTTTAAGCAATTATATGCACGTACTGAGAAATCAAGATCTTCTATTGTAGTTTCTAATGCTTTTACTTTTGGATCTTCTGTTTTTTCGATCATCATACCAGTCATATCAGCAATATTACTTAAGTTAGTAAGAATATTGAAATGCTCAATTAAAATTCTTGCTGCTAGTGCTATTGCTTCCTCTGGTTTAGTTGAACCATTTGTCCATACATTTAAAATTAATTTATCATAACTTTCATCTTGTCCTACACGAGCGCTTTCCACTTCATATGAAACACGATCAATAGGTGAAAATAATGAATCTATTGGGATAACTCCTACTTTTTTGATATCTAATAATTTCTTGTTTTCCTCGCTTCTTACATATCCTCTACCATTGGATACAGTCATTTCTGCTACTAATTTACCACCTTTAGCAACATTAGCAATTACTAAATCTGGATTAATTATTTCGATATCAGCATCACGTTCGATATCACCTGCTGTAACTGGTCCTTCTTTTGTAACATTAAGTCTAATTACTTTACTATCATTAGAATGATTTTTAATTACAACTTTCTTTAAATTTAAGATAATAGTTGTAACATCTTCAATAACTCCTTCTAATGTTTGAAATTCATGTAGTGCACCTTCAATTTTAACACTACTTATTGCTGAACCTGGTAAAGATGATAACATTACACGTCTTAAGGCATTACCTAAAGTAGTACCAAATCCTCTTTCTAATGGTTCAATCTCAAATCTTCCATAAAAATTACTTTCTACATAATCAGTTATTTTATAGTTTGGTTTTTCAAATTCTATCATGAAACTACCTCCTTTATTTTAATTAACCACGTGGACGTTTTGGTGGACGACATCCATTATGTGGTATTGGTGTCACATCATTAATTGCAGTAACTTCTAGTCCTGCTGTTTGAAGTGATCTAATAGCTGTTTCACGTCCTGGTCCTAAACCTTTAACATAAACTTCAACTTTTCTCATTCCAGCATCATATGCTGCTTTACCTGCTGCTTCTGCTGCCATACCTGCTGCAAATGGTGTTGATTTTTTACTACCTTTAAAACCTATTGCTCCACTTGAAGCCCAAGAAATAGCGTTCCCTTCTTGGTCAGTTATAGTAGTTATTGTATTATTAAATGTTGAATGAATGTGTGCTACACCTTCAGGAACATTCTTTTTAACTTTTCTTTTTCTAGTTTTATAAGCCATAAGTTTGACCTCCTTTTTAACTATTTTCTATTATTTCTTTTTATTAGCTATTGTCTTACCTTTTCCTTTACGAGTACGAGCATTACTTCTTGTTGATTGTCCTCTTACAGGTAATCCTTTTTTATGACGAGTTCCTTGGTATGAATTAATTTCCATTTTTGTCTTAATGTTCATATTAACTTCACGTCTTAAATCACCTTCGACAACATACTTATTAACTTCGTCACGAATTTTATTTAATTCATCATTATCTAAATCTTTTACTTTAGTCATAGGATTTACTCCTGCATCTGCTAAAATTTTCTTAGATAGATTTCTTCCTATACCGTAAATATATGTTAATGAAACTTCTACTTGTTTATCATTTGGTATATCTACACCTTTAATACGTGCCATAGAATACACTTCCTTTCATTATCCTTGTCTTTGTTTGTGTTTTGGATTTTCACAAATAATTCTAATTTTACCTTTACGTTTAATAACTTTGCATTTTTCGCAAATTGGTTTTGCTGATGCTTTTACTTTCATAATATCCCTCCTATTATTTCCTATAGGTTATACGCCCACGTGTTAAATCATAAGGCGATAGTTCTAGCATTACGGTATCCCCTGGTAAGATGCGAATGTAATTCATTCGGATTTTACCAGAAACGTGAGCTTCCACAATGTGTCCATTTTCCAGTTGAACTTTAAATTTACCACCTGGTAATACTTCTAGGACATGTCCTTCGATCTCTATTGTATCATCCTTAGCCATATCATCACTCTCCCGTTAATATTTTGTATCCATCCTTAGTTACTACTACAGTATGTTCAAAATGAGCTGACGGACTGTAGTCATCCGTTTCAATTGTCCACCCATCATCTAACATATATATATCAGGACTTCCTAAATTTAACATTGGTTCAACAGCAATTACCATTCCTTCTTTTAATAAAGGTCCAACACCTTTTGGTCCATAATTAGGAACATCAGGTTCTTCATGTAATTTACTACCTACACCATGCCCTACTAATTCTTTAACAACGCCTAACTTATATTTATTAGCATATTCCTCTACTGCGTGAGAAATATCTCCAATTCTGTTACCTGGTTTTACTTGTTTTAAGCCTTCATATAGTGCTTTTTCAGTATGTTCTAAAAGATATTTTTTATTGTTATCCACTTCTCCTACTGGGTAACTCCAAGCAGAATCTCCATGGTATCCCTTATAACATGCCCCAATATCGATCGATATTATATCACCTTTTTTTAGTTTTGTCTTCCCAGGAATTCCATGTACTACTTGATTATTAATACTAGTACAAATGGAACCTGGAAATCCGTTATATCCTTTAAAAGATGGAGTAGCACCTTGACTTAAAATAAATTCTTCTGCTAAAGTATCTAGTTCTTTAGTAGTTATACCTTCTTTTATATAAGGTTTTAAATATTGATGGGTCAAATAAACAATATGACCAGCAATAGTAAGTAATTCGATCTCGCGATCACTTTTAATTTTTATCAACACTATCACCTAGTTTATTTAGTAGTTCCACAACTTGTTTCAAAGTTTCTTTCGATCCAGAACTACTATTTACTCTATATAGACACCCTTTATTATTGTAATAATCAATTAGTGGTTGTGTCTTTTCAAGATAAGTATTATATCTAGTCTCTAGTGACTCTAAATTATCATCACTTCGCTGATATAATTCGCTACCGCACTTATCACAAGTATTAGGATCTTTAGGAGTTAATTCAGGATTATATATATTATATATAGCATCACATCCACGACATAATCTTCTACCAGTTATTCTTTCAATTAATAACTCTTTTTCTATGTCTAGGACAATTACCATACCTAAATCTTTATTTAATTCTTTTAAAAGATTATCATACATTTCAGCTTGCTTCACTGTTCTAGGATATCCATCTAAGATGTATCCATTATCACAGTCCGGCTCCATTAATCTATTTTTTAAAGCACTTGCTACAATTTCATCAGATACCAACATTCCTTTAGTTTGCATTTCATGAATTTGTTTACCTAGTTCATCACCTTTTGCCGCTGCTTCCCTTAATAAATCTCCTGTTGAAATATGTGTATAATGATATTTTTCTTTTAAATCATTTGCTAAAGTTCCTTTACCTGCACCTGGTGCAGCAATTAGTATTAAATTCTTCATTATCTTCTACTATATCCCTTCTTATAAGTTCTTGTAACCAAACTACCCTCTAATTGTTTATATGTTTCAAGAGCAACACCAACTACGATTAATAAACTAGTTCCACCTATGGTTATAGTAGATGGTAACTGTGTAACATTACTAAATATAATTGGTAATCCTGAAATAATAACAAGAAATAAACCACCAACAATAGTTAACTTTGATAATATATTACCTATATATTTCTCAGTATCTTTTCCAGGTCTAACACCAGGAATAAATCCACCATTGTTTTGTAAATTCTTTGCTAATTCATCTGGTTTTAATTGTAAGAACGTATAAAAATAGGCAAAGAAATAAATTAATACTACAAATATTAAGAATCCAACTGGGGTTGTATAGTTTAAATATGTATTTACGAAATTAGTAAATCCATCATTCTTTACAAATTGTGCTATGGTTGCAGGTATTGCAAGTAAGCTTGATGCAAAGATTACTGGTATTACTCCAGCTGAATTAATTTTAATTGGCATATACGATTGGTTAGCACCCATTGCACTAGTTGTTTTATTAGCATATTGGATAGCTACCTTACGCTCTGAATTTTCAACAAATATTACTCCAATTACTATTAAAAAATAAACTATGACAAAGCCAACAAATGATGCAATACCTAAAGGTAGAGCTAACTCGCTTTCTAAAATTAATTGTTGGAAAGCTGTTACAAACATTGTTGGTAATGTTGAAATAATACCTGCCATAATAATTAATGATATACCATTACCGATACCTTTTTGAGTTATTTGATCTCCTAACCATAATAGGAATGCTGTACCTGCTGTCATAACAGTAGCTACATACATATAATCTAAGGTTGACTGTCCTTCCCCTAAGAATGCAAACGCAAATGCAAATCCTTCAATAAAGGCAAAGACAATACCCATATATCTAGTAATTTGATTAATCTTTTGACGCCCTACTGGTCCTTGTTTCTTTAACTCACTAAAGTATGGAACAATATCCATTTGTAATAATTGGACAATAATTGATGCTGTGATGTAAG
This sequence comes from uncultured Bacilli bacterium, assembly GCA_944372315.1. The sequence goes on along the minus strand of CALVYX010000065.1, from coordinate 895 downwards.
GCATTACACCTAAAGCAAAGATTGAAAATTGCTTTAAGGCTCCTCCACCCATAACATTAATTAATTCCAAAAAACCTAAACTCCCAGTGACATCTGCTGTACCTGGAATTTGAATTCCTGTTCCTACAACAAATATCAATAATGCACCTAATGTAAATAAAATTCTTCTACGTAAATCTTTATTAATAGGTGACATTAATTGTTTCAACGGCTGAAACATATTAGATCACCTCAATTTTACTTCCAGATGCTTCAATTTTTTCTACTGCGCTATTTGAAAATTTATGAGCTTGAATTGTTAATTTCTTCTCTAAATTTCCATTTCCTAATATTTTAATTCCATCTAACTCTTTATTTGCTAACCCAACTTCTTTAAGTAATGCTGGAGTAACTAAAGTACCATCTTCAAATCTATTTAAATCTCCTACATTTACTGTTGCATATGTAGTTTTAAATTTATAATTTGAGAATCCTCTTTTTGGTAAGCGTCTATATAAAGGTAATTGTCCACCTTCAAATGTAGCTTTTACTCCTCCACCACTTCTAGAATTTTGACCTTTCTGTCCTCTTCCACTTGTTTTACCTAAACCTGAACCTGGTCCACGACCTACAATCTTTCTTCTTTTTGTTGCACCAATATTTTTTTCTAATTCATGTAATTTCATTATCCTAAAATCTCCTCTACAGTTTTTCCTCTTAGTTCTGCAGTGTGTTCAGGTGTTTTTAATTGTTTTAGTGCATCAATTGTAGCGTTAGCCATATTATTTTTAGTTCTTGATCCAAGTGATTTAGACGAAATATCACGAATTCCAGCAAGTTCTAGTACAGCACGAACTGCTCCACCAGCAATAACTCCAGTACCAGCTACTGCAGGTTTAAGCATTACTTTAGCAGC
>CALVYX010000064.1 GCA_944372315.1 uncultured Bacilli bacterium | reverse complement strand
GCAATTAAAATAATGTCTTCTTTTTTAGCATGTTCCAAAGCATACTTTATAGCTTCTTCTCTATCAATAATAATTTCATAACAACCTTCTTTATTATTAATCATTTCCTTAATAATTTCTTTAGGATCCTCATTCCTTGGATCATCCATCGTAAATATAACTACATCCGATTTTTCTAATACTACTTTTCCCATTTTACTACGTTTTTCTTTTTCTCTTCCTCCAGCACTACCAACTACCGTAATAATACGACGTTTTTTGATCTTATTTAAATAATTTAAAATATTATCAAGACCGTTTGGAGTATGGGCATAATCTAATACTATTTTATATTTTTGATTAAAATTTAGAAACTCACATCTTCCAGAAGGAGTATTAATATTACTAATTCTACTAATGATATCTTCCAAAGAAAAGCCTAAAGCCATAAGACATAATATAGCAGCACCTAAATTATATACATTAAACTCTCCTAAAAGAGGACTGATTACTTCATATTCTTTATTTTTATATTTAAAAATTATTTTAGTATATTCACTAAATTCATAAAAATTTTGAATTACCAAATTAGATTTTTTATTTTTTCCATAGGTTAAAACTTTTTGTGATAAATTTTTAAACTCTTTATAATATTTATCATCTCTATTTAAAATAGCAACCCCTTTATCTTTTAATTGCTTAAATAAACTCTTTTTGCTATTAATATAGTTTTCTATAGTTTTATGAATATTCAAATGATCTTCCGTAATATTTGTTAATATCCCTATATCAAATTTAAAGGGAGTTAAACGCTTGCGAAAAAATGCTTCACTAGAAGTCTCCATACTTACATATTTTAAATTTTCACAAGCAAATAGATATAAATATTTATATATCAAATGGCATTCTGGAGTCGTATTAGAAGATTTATCTTTAACCTTCTTACCTTCTATTCCATTAGTACCAATATAACCACAAAGATCCCTACCTAATAAATCTCTAATAATAGTAGCAGTAGTAGTTTTCCCATCAGTCCCTGTAATTCCAATTAACTTTAATTTTTGATCAGGATAATCATAAAATTTAGACGCCAATAAAGCCAACTCTTTATTAGGATCTTCCACTTTAATATAGGGGACTCTATAATTTCCCTCTTTTTTTACGATTAAGAAAGAGGCTCCCTTATCTATTGCTTCATTAATAAAATCGTGACGATCAATATTGACTCCTTGTGTGCAAACAAATATATCTCCGGGATTTATTTCTTTAGAATTTATTTTGATATCATTAATTTCAGTATCATATGAGCAATTATAAAGGTCATTAATCCTTTTCATTATATATCACCACTATATTATAAGTAAAAATGTATAGTTAGTGACTAAACAAAAAAATAAGTATATAAAATACTCATTTAATTCACTTTTATCACATAAGGATTAGAACTAGTGCCATCTCCTTGGATAATTTCAACATTAGATTTCAAATTAATCACAGGACGAACACCTAACATTTGTCCCGAATGCATCAAATTACCTGCTAACTTCCCATTGAACATTACCTCTATGTTGTAACTATCTGAACTTCCATACATTGTAGGAGTCATCGTCCAATAATTATCTCCTGTATATAAATAGTAAACACCATTTATATCATTAAAATACTTTTCCATGCTACCACCAGCATATATTGCTTCATCTGCTGTTATTAACCCTATTGGATAATCTAATGCTTTATTTCCTTTTGTACTACTAAAAGTCGTATATAAATCATTACTTTGTGCACACGCAAACTGTGGTGTTTTATTATTATATAATCTATTGTATGCTCCATAGTCAGTAGTAGTTTTCGCAATCCCTGTCCCACTAGATAAACTCCTATCTCCACAAAATCCTGCATCTGCTATATAAGAAGCATAACTTAATAAGTTCTCTTCATACCAATTATCTAATACTATCTTGATTGTACTATCATTAACATTTGCGTGCGTCTCTTCATATGTGCTACTTGCCTCTTTTCCATACATATATCCTACATAGGCATTATCATCATATTCTTCATTAAATGCACTTTCTCCTATTGTTGTAGCAGTTCCTATTGCATTTGGTATTTTCCCTTGATAAATTAATCGAACACTACTATCTTCATTGATTCTTATAATTCTCCAATATATATTCTTTTCTTTGTCTTTCTCAAAGGTTGCTTTTTGATTAATTACTGTTCCTGCTACATCAGAACACTCTTCATCAGTTAATCCTACAACATACTGTCCTTTAGCAGTACATACATTCGTTGATAAACATTGTTCTTCCGTTGGTGTTTCTGAAAATATTTGATTCTCTAAATTCATATAACCAACATACTGTCCATGATAAGTACAAGAATCTTCATAGAAAGAGCCAAACTTTACATAGTTATTCTCTACTGCTCCTCTATAGTAATATACTGTCTTTCCATCTTCTGTATTTGTGTTCGTATAGTATAATCCTTTCGTTCCATCTTCTTCACTTGTTTTGCTAAAATCTATATTTGCATCACTTTGTGGTGTATTATTTTTCAATATATTAGATACTAGATTGGTACTAAATATTTCTGGATCACTTGGAATTATCTCTTGCCCTACATTTTGCGCATAAATAATATCTACTGTTAATTTATTATTTGTTATATTAGGCTGACTAATTACATTTTCGTTATAACTAATTTTAATATTAAAAGTAGTACTTGCTTGTTTTAATAAGATATCTCCTATTCTTATATTACTTATTTCAAACTTTATTGCATCACTTCCTGTTTCACTAGCATTAATATCTTCTATGATGGCATCTAATGTCCCCCCGTTCTCTACTGTGATTTGATATTCTATTGCGTCTCCTGGACTTTCTAGTGATACATCAAACGTGGCTGTTGTCCCACTTGCTGTTGGAGTATTATTTATCGTTAC
>CALVYX010000063.1 GCA_944372315.1 uncultured Bacilli bacterium | reverse complement strand
CTTCATCAGCATATACTTTATATACTTCATATTGTTTTGCTTTACAGAAGTCTTTTAATCTAGCTTCTTGTTCTCCTAGACTAAATCCTTCACGAGCTTGGTCGAGTGTACTCACTCTAATGTAAATCCCTGCAATCCTTTTTTCTTCGTTCATTTTTAAATCTCTCCTTTTCTTATTTTTTAAAGAAAGATTAAAAGTACAAAAGTCCCATACTTTTAACCTCAAAGTACGCCTTATTTTGTACGCCTAGTTTTAAATTAAATTATTTAGTTTCTTTTAGATACCTCTCTAAATCTTTTAACTTAATACTTTTGGAATAACCATTTATGAATACATCATCACATTCTTCAAATAATAAATAGTCATTTCCATTGACTGATAAGATATGGGGGTTAACATAGGCGATATTTGTTCCCTTGATATTTTTTACGCATCCACTTGTTAGTGTTGAACTTACACCTGCAAATCTACATATCATATCAATCTTTTTTGCTAGTTCATTACTAATTTTTAATTCTTTTACTTCTACTTTCATAAAAAACTCTTCACTTCCATTCTCAAATAACAAAAAAAACTAGACGGTACTTCTAGTTAATATTTATTACTCTCGAATAAAAAGTTCGAGTTTCCTATCAATCTGGTGCCTGAGGTGGGACTTGAACCCACATGGTATTACTACCATCGGATTTTGAGTCCGACGCGTCTACCATTCCACCACTCAGGCATGTACGAATAATATTATATAATAATTATTTCGTAACGTCAATTTTTATTGAATAGATTCTTCTTTATACTTAGAGTCATATAAATCAATGGAATCTGTTATTTCTTCTACTATAGTATCAAATTTTGGTAACTCGTCTTTTGAGGCTAGTCCAAAATAATCTAAAAATTCACTAGTAGTTTGATACAAAATAGGTCTTCCTGGCAAATCACTTCTTCCCACTTCTTTGACTAACCCTTTTGCTACTAACTTTTTAATCATTTCTCTACTACTAACTCCTCTTATCTCATCTACTCTTAGTCTTGTTATTGGCTCATTATAAGCAATAATGGCTAATGTTTCTAATGCTGATTGTGATAAAACATTAGTCTCAGGATTTTCAATTAATTTTTGATAATACTCTTTATGTTCTTTCTTAGTAGTAAGTTTAAAAGTATTACCCAAAAAATTTATTCTAATTCCCCTATCATCTTGTTCATACTTTTCTTTTAAAGAAATAATTAACTCTTTAGCTTCCTCTTCATTCAAAGACAATATGTCTTTAATTTGTGACATCGTTAATCCATCATCACCCACTACAAATAAAAGTCCTTCTAATACTGCTTCTAAATTCATCTATATCCCCTCACATATAATATCGCCAAAATTATTTTCTTGAACGATAATTAACTCATTTTGCCTAGCCATCTCTAAAATAGCTAAAAATGTTACCACTACATATTCCTTAGTTAATGTATCAAATAAATCTAAGAAATTAACTTTTCCTTTACTTTTTAAAATCCCTTTGATACTCTTTCTTCTCTCTTCGACTGAGATTTCTTTTTTTGTTACCTTAGTCATTAAAGGTTCCTTGTCCTTTTGTCTTTCTAAAAACTTTTGAAAAGCTTGTAATAAATCGTTTAAAGTAACATCAGTGTTACTAATCACTTCTATATCTGGTAAATATTCTTTAATACTCTCTGGTGATTTAGTAAAAATTTGATGACGTTCTTCTTCTAATTCTTTAAATTCTTTTGTTAAATCTTTATATCGTTGATATTCTATTAATCTATTTACTAATTGTTCTTTTGGATCTTCTTCTTCCTCTTCTTCTTCCTCATGCCTTGGTAGTAATAACTTAGATTTCATTTCGATTAATTCTGCCGCCATTACTAAATAACTACTAGCAATATTTAAATTCATCTCTTCCATTTTATTAATATATTCTAAATATTGATTCGTTATCTGTTCTATCTGTAAATTTAAAATGTCCATTTTAGATTCTTTTATCAAATGCAATAATAGATCTAATGGGCCTTCAAATTCGTCTATTTTGATTTCTATGTTCATCTTATCACTTCCAATTATACAGATTAATTATATCATAATGTATTATTTATGCAAAAGAAAAAAGTTCTTTAAACCTTTTAGTTCTTAGGTCTAAAGAACAAACTAAAGACAAATGTAAAGATGATTGCTGAAGTAATTCCTGATGCTGTAAGATCAAACATACCTGTTAAAATTCCAATTAATCCATATTCACTAGCTTTAGCTAATGCTCCATGAATTAAGGAATGTCCAAAACTTGTAATAGGAACTAAAGCTCCTCCACCTACATAAGCTATAATTTTATCATACATACTAAAACTATCAAGAAATGCTCCTAATACAACAAACATACTAGTAATATGACCTGCTGTTAATTTGGTATTATCTAAAATGAGTTGACCTAACATGGATACAAACCCAGCAAATAAAAATGAATATACATATATCATCTTACCGCCTCCAAACTAATTGCATGAGCAATAGAATTTATATTTTCATGTTGATATACAAAAGTTGGAGAAAATAATGCACCAGTAGGTACAAATAATACTCGGCCTAATTCTCCCTTTTCCATTCTTGGAAGAATCTTAGAATATATTACTAAAGCACTACATACTGGGCCTGATCCTCCAGCCATAACTTCTTCTTGTTTATTTAAATCATATAACATAGTTCCAGCATCATCATAATTATTACTTATATCAAGACCATATTCCGTATGCATGTAATCGATTAATATTTCTTTTCCATAAATTCCTAAATCTCCAGTTATAATTAAATCATAATAATTAGGTTCTCTTTTTAAAGCTTTTAAGTGTTCATATATAGTATCTCCTGCCGCTGCTGCCATAACTGCCCCCATATTGAAGGGATCTGTTTGACCCATATCAACAACTTTTCCAATAGTAGATGATTCAACTTTTATATTACTTTTTTCTTTAGTTAAATAGATACTAGCTCCTCCAGTTGACGTAAACGTCGCTGTTTTAGGTTTAGGAGCACCATATTCAGTAGGATTTCTAAATTGCTTTTCACTAGACATATTATGTGAAGAAGTAGCAGCAATACAGTTTTTAATTTTATCCCCATCAATTAAACTTGACCCTAGAATAATTCCTTCCGCACTAGAAGCACATGCACTATAAATTCCAAAGAATGGTATATCAAATTTTAAAGCGGCATAACTAGATGATGTAACCTGATTTAGTAAATCTCCTGATATCAATAAATCAATGTTTTTCTTATCTTTATGAGTTTTCTTTAACAAAATATCAATACTATCAGTAAGAAGTCTAACTTCTGCTTGTTCCCATGTTTCTTCCCCATTATATAAGTTAGTATAATACTTATCAAAATGCTTCCCTAGTGGTCCGTCTTTTTCGTAAGGTCCTACTACAGTAGAATATCCACCAACATAAACATTATTATATTTATAGGTCATAATTATAATCCTCCCAACAATAAGTATCTAACAGTACCAAACAACCACGCTGATACAATTCCATATAAAATAACGGAACCTGCTAATTTAAAAATATTCATTCCTAAACCATAAATAGGTCCTTCTTTGCGGTATTCAATACCAGCACTAGTCATGGAATGGGCAAAACCTGTGATAGGAATAATAAGACCACATCTAGCAAAAGTTACCCATTTATCAAAAAAACCTAATGCTGTAAATAGTGACGCTACAAATACTAACGTAACCGTCATGAAAGTAGAAGCATCCCTGGTAGATATTTCTAGCCAACTAGAATAAAAATCAATTAATCCTTGACCAATAACTCCAACTAGTCCACCTACTAAAAAACTAATGACAGCGTTTTGTACTCTATTTTCCGTAGGTTTATGTCGATCAACAATCTTCTTATATTCTTTTTTTTCCATTTATATCACCTAACAATAGGTTTCCTAATATTTAAATTTTTATACAAAAAAATATTAACTAGCTAATTTAGTCTTTAGCTTAGTTAATATTTTTGATTCATTTCTAGATACTTGAACTTGACTAATTCCTAACATTTCTGATGTTTCTTGTTGACTTTTATCCTCATAATATCTAGCTACTATTAATTTTCTTTCTTCCTCCGGTAACAATGCTAATTCTTCTTTTAAATCTAAAATATTATCATTATATCCTTTTTCTTCATAACTAATAGAGTCATATAAAGTTAATTCTTTTCCTTCATCATTTAATTCGTAATCTAGACTCTTAACATATTCAGATGCCATAGATGCTTCTATAATTTTTTCCTCTGGTATCTCTAAAAATAATGCTAATTCTTCATTCGTTGGTACACGCATCATTTTTTGAGTTAACACTTCTTTGGCATTTGTTATCGATTTATTTAAAGCAATTAAATCTTTACTTATTTTTATAACTTTATTTTCTCTTACATATTTTAATATTTCTCCTTGAATATAAGTATAAGCATAAGATGAAAATTTACTTCCATACTCCGGATCATAATTTTCTAAAGCTTTTAAAAGTCCGATTTGCCCTACTTGACATAAATCTTCAAAATCATTTCCAAAACTATACTTACGAGCAATACTATAAATCATTTTTGCATATTCATGTTCTTCCATTATTTTAGCTCCTTAAATATTAATAATATTAAACGCACTTACTTCTTGTCCTGACCAATAGATTTTATCAATATCTTTCATATCTACTTTTAATTTTAATGAGTCATAATATCCACAGATTAATAATTTCCCATCATCTCCTATTAAATCTTTATATTTTGAAATTAATAATGCTATTTCTTCATGTCTTATTATTGTTACTTTTTCTAAATTAATTAATAAATATTTTATTCCAGCTCGCTTAATCATATTATCTACTATATCCATGTTTTTTATTGTCGATTTATTGACTTCTCCTATTAATCTTACAAATAAAATTCCTTTTTTATATTCTATTTCTATTTTAAGCATATTATCGCCTCGCTATTAAATAATAGATTATTTTTAAAAAAAATTATACATATTCGACAAAATCTGTCATTTTTTTCTTACGACAATTATCGACAAAAGAACAATTATAATAGAATAAAATCCATATGAAATATAACTTAATATTGGATTATCTTGCACACAACTACTGTATATCACCCTAGTATTTAAAGGACATTTTAAATCACAGGATGAATTTTCTTCGTTTTTTGTTACCGGATAAGAATTATTATAAGTATTATATATTTTTTTATTTTGGTCATAAATTATTTTTTTATTTACATTATAATTTTTTTCTTCTTCAGTTAATATTTCTTCCTTATCCATAAAGTCATTTTCATTATTTTCATTATCAACAATTAATTTAATTTCTTTAAAAACATCATCATAACTAATAGTTAAATAATATTCACCATTAGTATTTAAATCATATTCTCCTTCTATTCTTATGTGGTCTTTCATTGGAATATCAGTATCTATATAATTCCAAATATCAAAATCATAACTATCTATTATAATAAACTCCGGAACATTAATATAATAATCTATATCAATATAAAGACTTTTTCTAATAAAATTATCACGATAATGAATTTCTACTAAAGCTTCACAATTATTCATCGCATTTAGATTATATATTTTATTTATTATAAATTGATCTAAAGAAATATTGGTCTCCATAATATCAGTAAAATTAAAATCTCTAGAGTTAATAACTAAATTATCTGGCAATATCAGATAATTTCTAAAACGGTATTTATAAATCCACTTATTTCCATCAAATATTTTATTGACTTCTACCTCATTAGATTCTTCTATTTCTTCATCTGAATAAAAATATTCTGTATAATCAAAATAATAAGTTTCAGCACGAACTATTAATGGACTAAAAAACAAAAATAAAAAAAGTAATAAATATTTCTTCAAAAAAAATCACCTCAATAATATATAGAACATATCGAAGTGATTTCCTAAATTTATATCATACTTCCTGTTAAAATATCTTTGATCGTTTCTAGTAAAGTCTTAATATAACCTAATTTATTAACGCTTTCAGTAGCAACTAACTCTGCTTCTTTAATTACCTTATTCCCCTCTTTTACCAAAACTTTACCTAAAACATCTCCTTCTTTAATAGGTAATTTTATATCATTAAGTTTAGTCTCCAAATCATATTTTTTGCTAAGCTCTGATTTTTTCTTTAACACTAATAAATCTTCTTTAGCTGATAAACTTATTTTCTCTTTATCCCCCTTATCAATTTTAATATCAGTTATAATTTCATCTTTACTTTTTACTAAATCCACTTTATACATATTAAATCCATAATCTAATAATTCAGATGTTTCTTCATTTCTTACTTTTCCTGTTTCTTCTCCTAAAACAACAGCAATAAGACGCATATCATCTCTCTTAGCTGTTACTGCCATACAATAACCTGCATTATCAGTAAATCCCGTTTTTAATCCATCAGCACCTTCATAAAATCTAATTAATTTATTGGTATTAACCACCCAGAATTTATTAGGTGTATCTTGTCTTATATAATCTTCATATACTGATGAAAATTCTAATATTTCTTCATGAGTTAATAATTCTTTAGCAATCATTCCCATATCATACGCAGAAGAATAATGATTTTCTTCATCTAGCCCCGTAGGATTTACAAAATGAGTATTTTTAAGTCCTAATTCTTTCACTTTTTCATTCATCATATTAACAAAATTTTGTTCAGTTCCACCAATTCTCTCTGCTAATGCTACCGTGGCATCATTAGCACTAGCCATGGTGATTCCCTTCATTAAATCTCTTACTGTCATTTCTTCTCCTGGTTGTAACCATATTTGAGATCCTCCCATACCTGCTGCATTATTACTTACTTTAATTTTTTCATCCCAACTTAAAGTTCCATTTTCAATATTTTCTAAGATTATAATTTGCGCTACCATTTTAGTCATTGATGCTACTGCAACTTTTTCATCCATATTTTTATCATACAAAATCTCTCCTGTCGTAGCTTCCATTAATAAACCACTTTTAGCATTTTTTAACAAATCTTCTTCTGCGTAAATATTTATCGGAAAAAGAAAGACAATTAACATAATAATTATCAATAATTTTTTCAAATTAATTCACCTCTATTAAATTATTATGTCAATACTACTGTTTATATTTCATTTATCTTATTTTTTATGATTTTGTCTTATTTTGTAAGATTAAAGTAGATCAATTGACATATAATTTAGGGATCATATAATTGAGATGGAGGTAACTAATGACAAAAAAAATTACTATTTTATTAGTAGTAGTTGTAGTTGTTGGAAGTTTACTAATTTGTAATAAAGCCTTTTCCAAAGGTAAAAATAAGGAAGGACAAGAAATGAGTATAAATGAAAAATTAGATTTATTAGGTAATATAGATAAAAAAATCAATTATTTTAATATCGATTATATAGATCGTTATATTGCGTACAAAAAGAAAAATCCTAAATTATCTAATAATGATATTGTATTAAGAGTAAATATGGGTATAGATAAAGATTTTTATACCAATATTAAAAAAGCTATCAATTTAAATACTAACTATATATTAGTTAATAAGTTTTATTATTTAGATCAAAATTATATACCAGAAAACTTAGAAGAAATAGATAGTAAATATTCGGTACCAGGCAAAAAGTTAGTTAATGTTGCTAGAATATCTTTTGAATTTTTAGCTAAAAAAGCTTATGAAGAAGGATATCATATCAGAGCCGTTTCTACTTATCGATCATACTCTTATCAAACAAATCTATATAACAATTATGTAAGTCAAGATGGTGTAGAAGAAGCTGATAAATATTCTGCTAGAGCTGGTTTTTCTGAACATCAAACAGGTCTTGCGGTAGATGTAGATAATAGAGAAACTGATTTTAATAATTTTGAAAGTACGAAAGAATTTAATTGGATGTTAGAAAACGCACATAAATATGGGTTTATTTTAAGATATCCTAAAGGGAAAGAATTTATTACAGGATATATGTATGAACCATGGCATTTTAGATATGTTGGGGTAGAAGTTGCTACTTATATATATCAAAACGATCTTACTTATGAAGAATATTATTTTAAATTTATACATAAATAAAAGACTTATGAAAAGTCTTTTTATTCTATGATAAATGCATCTCGTATATTAAATTCATCTTTTACTTTATTAACATATAATGTGCAAAGAAGATCATTTTCTAGTATCTTGTCATTTATTTGTTTATTTAGTACTATTCCTACTTTGTGATCGATTGGATCATCTTTAGTTAATCTACCAGCCCCTAATTTCATTGAAACCTCTCCTACTAATTTAGCATCTATTCCTTTTAAAATACCATTTTTAGTACTTCTTATTTCTAGTTTTTCCGGGCTTATTTCAAGAGAATTAATATCCCCATGTTGATACTTCACGAATTCTAAAAATTTATTATAAGCTTGATTATTTTTTAGGACCTTTATTACTTCTTGTTCCGCTTCCTTTATAGGAATATTTTTTCCCATGCTTACTAAATTACTAGCTAATTCAATACAAAGATTAGCAAAAGGTGTGTCTATGTTTCCTTTTAATACATCCATAGCTTCCATTACTTCCAAACTATTACCAATATTATTACCAAGAGGATTATCCATAGATGTAATAATAACCCTTGTTTCTCTTTTAAAACTATCGCCTATTTTAATTAAAATTTCTCTTAATTTATTAGCCTCATCTTCTGTATGAATTAAAGCTCCTTTTCCAAGCTTTAAATCAATTAATATTTTATCAGCACCACTAGCTATTTTTTTACTCATTATAGATGATGCAATAAGCGGATAAGATTCAACTGTACCTGTTACATCTCTTAAAGCATAAATTTTTTTATCAAGAGGAGCTAAACTAGTAGTTTGACTAGAGATTACTAAACCAATATCTTTTAACTCTTTTAAAAACTCATCTTCACTTAATGCCGTTTTAAATCCTTTAATACTTTCTAATTTATCAATAGTTCCACCTGTATATCCTAAACCTCTACCAGACATTTTAGCCATATAAACACCACAACTAGCTACAACAGGAGCAATAACTAAAGTGGTTTTATCCCCTACACCACCAGTGGAATGTTTATCAACCTTTATCCCAGGAATACTACTTAAATCTAAAATATCACCACTATCAATAAAAATTTTTGTTAAATTGATTGTTTCTTCATCAGTCATTCCGTTAATACAAATAGCCATTAATAAAGCAGATATTTGATAACTTTCTATTGTTTCATTTAAATAACCAATAAAAGCATATTCTAACTCTTCATAAGATAAACTATTCCCTAATCTCTTTTTATTAATTATATCAACTATATTCATACATTGCCTTCCTTTTTATTATAATTAACTTTATTTATCTGTCTACTTCTAGCGATAGCTAATGAATCCTCTTCAACATCTTTAGTAATTACGGATCCTGCTGCCACAAAAGAGTTTCTATTTAATATAATAGGCGCTACCAAAACACTATTAGCTCCAACATATGTATCATCACAAATAATTGTTTTATTTTTTAATTTATTTTTACCATTCATATTAGCAGTAATAGTACCACATCCAATATTTACTCTTTCACCAACTATAGAATCTCCTAAATAAGATAAATGTTTAACTTTAGTATTAGATTTTATTTCACTATTCTTTAACTCTACATAATTACCAATATTTATATTATTATTTAACACTGTATTTTGTCTAAGATGGGAAAAAGGACCTATAGTACTATTATCACCGATTGTTGAATCTTCTATATAGGAAGATATTATTCTATTATTATTACCAATTTTACTGTTAATAATTACGGTATTCATATCTATTACAGTATTATCACCAATAACACTGTTTCCTCTTATTGATACATTAGGATAAATAATAGTACCCCTTCCTATTACGACTGATTCATCTATATAAGTATTATTAATATCAACAAGTTTTACCCCTTCGCTAATTAATTTTTCATTAATTTCTTTATAATTCATATCATCACCACTTTAATTATATCAAAAAAAGATACATATAGTATCTTTTATCGTAGTTTTTTATTGATTAATTCTATAGTTCTCTTAGGATCATCTAATAGTTTTTCATATAAATATAAATTAGAACTTTTTCTTAGTTCTTCTATTATTTTTATTTCTTCTTTCGCCATTTTTAAACCATAATCACTTGAGCCTTCAGACACAACAAAGTAATCATTGCCAACAAAATAATCTAAGCTAACTTTAAATATATTAGACAGATCTCGTAGCGTATCTAGTGATGGAATTCTGTTACCCTTTTCATAGCAACAGATACTGACTTTAGTCACATTTAACATATCTCCCAGCTGTTGTTGCGTCCATCCATTGTTCTTTCTTAATTCCTTGATCCTTTGACCTATTAAAGTCATACCATCACTCCCAAGCATTCTCATTATAATTAATTAAAGTTAGTGATTGGTTAAAGTTAACTAAAAAGAAACTTACGCAAATTTGGTTTCCTTATTGTTAGATAAAAAAGTAGTTCTCTCTGCTACTACATCCAAATAATATTTTTTGCTACCATCTTCTAAATCTACTAATCTACTTTGAATTCTTCCTTTTATACCAACAACATCGCCTTTATGACAATATTCAACCGTAGACTTAGCAACATTTTCCCACAATATACAATCTATAAAATCCGTCTCATATTCCCCATTTATATTTTTAAAACTTCTAGGTACAGCCAAGGTAACATGTGAATATTGTTTATTATTATCGGTCTTATTTATTACAGGATCTCTTGTTAATCTACCTACTAAAACTACCTGATTTAACATTTTCTTCCTCCTTTCGTGTTCTAAATTTAACATAGATAAATAACACTTACAAATTATCAAAACAATTATTTCTAAAACCACTAAAAAAGGAATATTAATTTTATCTTTATTCAAAAATTAATATTCCCTTTAATTTATTAATCATACTGATAAATAGTATAAATTTAAAATTTTTTTAAAATTTTTGTTCTTCCTCTATTTTGCACTTTGTACTCATCAGTAAACAACTCAGAGTTATCTATATATCTATCTAATTGGCCTTTACTATATTTCTTATTAGCATTTAATATTCCAAGTGACGTTTGAACAGCATATACTTTGCCAACTTCTATTTGATCTCTAGTAATATCTAAAATACCATTTTTGGTTCTTGAAATATAACAGTATTCTTCTCCTGTTTTGTAATCAAATACACCATCATCAGTTTTTATACCTACTGCATATCTTAGATGCTTCCAAGCATCTCCTCCATCCATAACTCCAAGATATTCTCTTACGGATAATTCCACAATTCCCTGATATTTCATTTAATTCCTCCTATTCTACATCTTTTATTATTTGTTTTATTGCCTCGAAAGGTAGAAAAGCACATTTTTTACGACTCGGTTGTTTTGCTACTGTATTATAGACAACTAATTGCCCTAAAACATCCGCATCATATTTTTCATCATTAATCATTTTCTCATAATTATCAACAATATTTTTTACTTCATCAATAGTTTTCCCAATTAAAGTTTTGATCATAATAGAAGTAGCTGAAGTTGAAATAGCACAAGCTTCTCCATCAAATCTAATGTCAATAAAAACACCATTTTCTAATTTAGCCATAACATCAATATTATCTACACATGATGAATTTCTGGTATTTATTTTAACATAACCACTGCTATTTGTTAAACCTTTATTCACTGGATTTTGATAATTTTCTAAAATAATATCTCTTTTTAATTTTTCGTCCATTTTCTTTCACCTCTTATAAAATTATTTCAAAAATTTTATCTTGTTGTTTTAATGCCTCTATTAATTTATCAATTTCTTCTTTCGTATTATATAAATAAAAACTAGCTCGACATGTATTAGAAACATTAATCTCATCTTTTACAATCTTGGCACAATGATTTCCTGCTCTTACACATATATTAAAATGATTTAAAAATACAGCCGTATCTTGACTAAATATTTTATCTATATTGAATATTACAATTCCTGATTTAGAATTTTGATTATATATTTTAATATTAGGAATTTTTAATAATTCCTTCACTGCATATTCTTTTAATTCCAATTCATGTTTATGAATATTCTCTAGTCCTATGTCAGAAAGATAATCAATAGCTGCTCCCATTCCTAATACTCCTGCTATATTTTGAGTACCTGCTTCTAATCTTTCTGGTAATGGTTTATATTCTAATTCACCACTACTTTCAAAATAAGAATTCATTCCTCCGCCATATTCATTAGGAATTAATTTATTTAATAAATCGTATCTACCATATAATACACCTATTCCAGTTGGTCCTAACATCTTATGAGCAGAAAACGCTAAAAATGAAATATTATCTTTTTCAACATCGATTGGTAAATGTCCAATACTTTGTGCTGCATCTACTACGAATAAAATATTTTTTTCCTTACATATTCTACCAATTTCTTCAATTGGTCTAATATCTCCAACAACATTGGTAATATGAGCAAGAGATATTACTTTGGTTCTAGAAGTAATAGATTTTAATAAATTATCCATAGTTAACTCATGTTCATTATTTAATGGAATATATTTTACAATTACTCCTATTTTTTTAGCCAGTTCTATCCAAGGTAAGATATTAGAGGCATGTTCACTTTTCGTTATTAATATTTCATCATTAGGTTTTAAATAATTTTTCATAAATCCAAAAACAACAGTATTAATAGACTCTGTAGTTCCTTTAGTATAAATTATTTCATCGCGCCTATTAGCATGAATAAATTCTTTTATCTTATCACGAACCGCTTCATATTTTTCATCTACTATTTGACTTATAGTATAATCTCCTCGATGAGCATTGGCTGTATATTTTGTATAATAATCTACTACTTCTTTCACTACACATTTAGGTTTCAATGTAGTAGCGCCATTATCAAAGTAAATAACATTACTATTGCTTAACATTTCAAAATCTTCACGATTCAAACTCTTCACCTCCTATTTTAATAAACAATGTCGTTATTAATAAACTCAACTATTTATATCATCTATTATTAATTTATTCATTTATTAAATTTGGGTATATGTTATTTATCTTGTTAAAGATAAATTTATTATAACATGATTTTTTATAAAAATTTATTAAAATCATGATTTATTGTATAAAACGTAAAGTATTATAACACTATATTATTGAATATTTGCTGTATTCACCAAAAATGCTTTATGCATTTTTATTTTTTTGATAAAATATAAAAAGGAGATGATAAAATGGATTGTATTTTTTGTAAAATAATTAATAATGAAATATCTAGTTATACTTTATATGAGGATGATATTGTTAAAGTATTTCTAGATATATCACCTAAAACAAATGGAGATACCTTAATTATTCCTAAAAAACACTTTACTAATATAGTAGATATTGATTTAGAAACTCTTAATCATATTAATAAAGTAACAAAAGATATGTATAAATTATTAAAGGAAAAATTAAATTGTGAAGGAATGACCATTATTCAAAATAATGATTATGGTCAAGAGATTAAACATTTTCATGTACATTTAACTCCAAGATATAAAAAAGATTTATTAAATCATGAATATAATAAAGAACTAATTAAGCCTTTAGAAGAAGTATTTAAAATATTAAAAGATAGCGAGTAACCAAATTATTCGCTATCTTTTTTATAAACTTCACTTCCAATAATAATACGATCAGGATTTATTTGACCAGATTCCATGGTACCATCAGATAATTCTATATCTATTACTCCATCATTTTTAGTATAAGTACAAGAGTAAATATCAATATTAGTTCTTTTTTCACAAGTACCATCCTCATTAAATTGATAAGTTGAATTATCGCTAGATATCCACCTACCAATTAAATCTATTTCCTTACCACATCCAGTTATTACAAATAAAACTAATAATATTAATAAGATCTTTTTCATATAGCCTCCTATTTAATATTATATATCTAATTATTTGATATAGACAACAAAAAGAACAAGAAAAAAAAGAACATTTCGTTCTTTCTTTTAATATGATATACATGCACCTAAAATAATAGCTAATAGAATATATAAAACTATAATAATAACATAGCTACTATTATTTCCACATGATGATGTTGTATTCACGTTTTGGCAAGACATAAGTACACCTCCTTAAACTAAATGTAAGCACCTAGTATAATAACTAGTAAAATAAATAATACTAAAATGATTGCTGAAGATGATACACAATTTCCCATAATTTAATCCTCCTTTTTTTGTTTACTCACAGTATTTTATGGAAAAACTAAAAAAGTGTTCGGACTAATTGTTAAAAAACTATTAAAATAATTGTATTTTAAGGTTATATTTGTTATTATAAATATGTACGTTTTAAAGGAGGAAAAAAATACATGAAGAAATTATTAATTTGTTTATGCATGATTTTACTATTAGTTACTGGTTGTGGAAAAGTACCTAAACTAGAAAATGGTAATGATGCTGTTATCACTTCTAATGATGGAGATATCTCTGTGGATGAATTATATCAAGAAATGAAAGATACTTATGCATTAAATACTTTACTTAGTATGATCGATGCTAAATTATTAGAAAAAGATTATCCTAGTGGTGAAGAAGAAGAGGAATATGTTAATTCACAATTAGAACAGTTAGAATATAGTTTCGAGAATAGTTATTATGTAGATTATTATTCTAATTTCAATTCTTTTGCAGCAGCATACTTTGGAGTATCCGATATGGATGCTGTTAGAGATATTTTAGCATTACAATATAAGAAAAATGCTTATACAGAAGACTATGCTAGATCAATAGTTACTGATAAAGAAATTGAAGAATATTACAACGATAAAGTAATTGGAGATATTAAGGCTAGTCATATTCTAATAAAAGCTAATTATGATGATTCAGCAACAGAAGAAGAAAAGAATACTGCTTATGAAGAAGCACTAAAAAAAGCTAATGAAGTTCTTGCTAAATTAAATAATGGCGAAGATTTTGCAGAACTTGCTAAAGAATATTCTGAAGATGGAAGTAAAGATGATGGTGGAGATTTAGGATGGTTTAATCGTGGAGATATGGTTAGCGAATTTGAAGAAGCTGCTATCAAACTAGAAAAAGGAAAATATACAACAGAACCTGTAAAAACTCAATATGGATATCATATCATCTTAAAAACAGATCAAAAAGATAAACCAAAATTAGAAGATGTTAAAGAAGATGTAATTGATACCTTAGCTGAAGAAAAAATGGACGAAGATGAAAATCTTCAAAATAAAGCTTTAATTCAACTTAGAAAAGATAAAGAAATAGCAATTCAAGATGATAAATTAAAAAAACAATATGAAAATTATGTAGATAATATAAAATAAAATTCGCAAAAAAAATGCGAATTTTTTTATTCGCATTATTTAAAATATTTAGCATAAACTTTTTCAATTTTTCTAGGTCTTGTTGGTAAAACATCAGAAGATTTATATTCAAACAAACTGATTGATTGTTCATTTACACTTTCTAATTTTGAAAAATTTATAATTCCGTTTGGTGTTAACTTTAGAGTATGTGGTAACATATTTAGATTTATTTTATGTCCTAATATTAATTTTTTTATTGCTTTTAAATCTCTAGCTGTAATTTCTTTATGTACTCCTATATGACCTAATAAATCTCCAATTGGCTCTGCATCTCTAATGATTATCATATTATTAACTGGACTAGTAACTCCTAATTGTTGAAAATCAGGAATAGAATATTCAAAAGGTTCACCCTTATAAGAATATAAAATATCATATCCCATTTCATCTTTTTTAGATAACACAATTTTTCTAAGATCTTGAGCAATTAATTTTTTACTTAATGCTCTATCAACTACAAATTGTCCTTGATCTAATGGAGTATCTCCATTTACATATTTCATAATTGTTACAATTCCAAAATGAATACTTTTTCTTGGAATACCATTATACTCTCTAGTAATCTCTCCTTCTGTTTTTTCTTTTGAATCTTTTTCTACCATAATAATCCCCCTTCTTTAAAAATGATATTATTTTATCTTATCTATGATAAGAATAAAATATAAATTATAATTATTAAGGAGGTGGTTATCATGGCAATTGCAACTTTAGGCATGAAGTTTAGAATTGATAGTGATAATAATGTTATAACACTAGATAGTGGAGATTTACGTTATATAGATAGTATCACTAAGGAATATAAAGATGAAAAGGATTTAAG
>CALVYX010000062.1 GCA_944372315.1 uncultured Bacilli bacterium | reverse complement strand
TGATCCAACATTATTAAGTATAGATAATTATACAATTGAGGCAATTGATATTACTGATGCTCATCGTTTTGGAGCAGAAAGTGAAACTGCATTTGTAATGTGGTTATATGATAAGAAATTTACAGATAATGTATTTACTACAACTGTAACAAATAAAGGTGATAGTACTGATACATATTCTTTAACTATCAATTTTGAAGAAGCAGCTGTTGCTACTACTAGAGAAGAATTTGAAGCATTTATTGCTGATGATAGTATTGATACAATTTTTATAGGAGCTGATATTTCAAATTTAACTTCTAGAATTGTTGTTAATAGACCTGTTACTATTGAAGGACAAGGTCATACTCTAAGTTTTACAAACGCTGTTAATAGTGCTGCTGATGGTTATAGACACGGATTAGTTATTGAAAATGTTGAAGATGCAGTAGTAGTAAATAACTTGAAAGTTACTATGGATGCTGTTCAAAACCAAGGTATGGTTTATGATAGTAATTGGAATGGTGTATATGCTATTCAAGCTTACAATAGTAAGAATGTAACTTTAAAAGATATTACTGTATCTGGTGCAGACGGTGGTATTTTAGTTAATAGTTCTGTTGTTACACTAGATGGCACAATTACTTTAAACGGTAATGAGTTTGGTGGTATTGAAGTATCTAAAGGTGATAATGTTGATTTATCTGCATCAACACTAAATATTAACGGTGCTACATTAGTGTTTGAAAATGAATCATATCCAAGACCTACAATTTGGATTGATGGATTAGATGCTGGTAATGTTATAAATGGTGCTGATAATATGTTTACTAATCTAGATAAAGAAGACCAAAATCGTTATTATTTAGATGAAGGAAAGTCACAAAAACCATCTATATCAGGTCCTGGTGAAGGTACTGATGATGATGAAGAATTTGTTGATCCTTCAGAACAACAAAAGCCAAATGATGGTGAAGAAAGTATGGAACCTCTTCCAGATGCTAATAACCAAGATCCTACAAAAGGTGATGTAAACGGAGGACATAATCCTGTTTATGATGCATCTGGTAATGAAGTTGGTTCAACTGGAATAGATAAAGTTGACTAATAAGAAAGAGATTCAAATTGAGTCTCTTTTTTCTTGCTTATTTTTTTATTTATCGATATACTGTAAATGAGGGATATTATGATATTAAATATAAGTGGAAGAACAGATATTATTGCTTTTTATACACCTTGGTTTATTAACCGTTTAAAAGCTGGTTTTATTGATGTTAGAAATCCTTTTTATCCTAAATTAGTTCAACGTATAGATATTAAAGATGTTGATTTATATGTTTTTTGTACTAAAAATCCTCATCCTATTATTCCTTATTTAAAATACTTTAAAAAACCTATTATATTTCAAATAACTTTAACTCCATATCAAAAAGATATTGAACCTAATGTTATAGATAAAAGAAAAATTATAAAAGACATTCAAGTTATTAGTCAAATATTAGGAAAAGAAAGAGTATTTGTGAGGTATGATCCTATTTTTTTGAATGATAAGTATACTATAGATTATCATATTAAAGCTTTTCGTAAGTTATGTTATTTATTAAATGGATATATTAGTCATATTATTGTCTCTTTTATTGATGATTATAAAAATGTGAGAAGAAATATGGATGTTTTAAAATTAAAAAATTTTACAAATGAAGATTTTAAAAAGATTGGACTTGCTTTTTCTTCTATAGCAGCGAATAATCATATGACAGTACAAACTTGTAGTGAATATAATCGTTTAACAGAGTATGGATTTATTGAAGATGATTGTGTGTCAAAGTCTTTAGTTTATACTTTAACAGGTAAAAAATATCCAAAATGGCAAAGTAGAAATAATAAGTATTGTAATTGTGTTAAAATGGTAGATATAGGTGCTTATAATACTTGTCCTAATTATTGTAAATATTGTTATGCTAATTATGATGAGGCAAAAATAGAAGATAATATTAAAAATCATCACACTAATTCAACTATGCTTACTAAGTATTTAGAAAGTGATGATGAGGTTAGGGTAAGAAAAAATTGATTTGTGATAATTAGTGTGTTAATATTATTTTAAGGTAGTGATGAAATGTATAAAATTGATGATGGATGTTTGCTTGCTAGTTTATTAAAAATATTTTCATGAAGAATATGTTATTACTAGTGAATTAAGACAATTTGAAAAAGTATTTTATTAAAAAGTGAAAATCATATAGAAGAAAGAAAGTAATAGGAATAAACCTAAGGGAGGGAAATTACCATTACAATAACTTTGATTTTATCAATGATTATGGATTTATCAATAAAAAAGCTATGGAAGAATCAAGGATGAATACATAGAAATGTATTTGATAAGACTTAATTTAGTAAGTGATATACGATATACTAAACGAGAAAAAAGATTTATTAAGTGGATAAACTTAATAAACGCAAGGGATACAAAAGAAATAGAAGCATAGAAGCATTAAAATAGTGCTTCTATTCTATTTTATAAATGTAATAATAAATAATTCGGCTAAATAATTTTTTGTATCATTATCTAGTTTCTTAAAGCTTTTAAATAATTCAAATATTTGTTTTAATTTGATATCTTTAGTATCTATAAT
>CALVYX010000061.1 GCA_944372315.1 uncultured Bacilli bacterium | reverse complement strand
TTACTATCCAACTTCTATCTATACTTGCTATTCCATCTAATTCTATATATTGACTTAGTGCTGCATATCCTAGACTCATGACAAATACCACTAAGCATAGCGATAACACCATGATTCTTCTTTTAGTAAAGAATTTTTTTATTTTTCTCATTGTTACCAACTCCATTATTCTATACTTATTATATCCTATATTATTAAATAATTACAAGAAAAAAGTAACTTTATCAGTTACTTTACACTTCTTGAATTACGGTAATGATCATTGGTCTACTCTCTGTTTCTTTATATAAAAACTTACCAAGTTTATCTCTTACTGAATTTTTAATTGCTGTATAATCAACTTTTTTACTATCTGGTTCAATATTATCTTGAATTACCTGTAAGCAAATTTCTTCGGAATCTTGTAATAAGTCTCTACTTTCTTTAACATAGACAAATCCTCTGGTTAAAATTTCAGGACCAGCTAAAACTTGCTTTGTATCACGATCTAAGGTACAACTTACAATGACTATTCCACTATCTCCTAACATTTCACGATCTTTTAAAACTAATTCTCCGATATCACCTTGACTCTTACCATCAATTAATATTTCATCTACTTCAACATGATCAGTGTCACTAGTTAACTTACCATCTACAAATGTAGCAACATCACCATTTTGTTTTAAGATAATATTTTCTTTTGGAATACCAAGTTTTTCAGCAAGTTCAGCATTCATTACTTGATGACGATATTCTCCTTTCACTGGAAAATAATATTTAGGATTCATAAGATTAATCATTAACATTAAATCTTCTTGTGACGCATGATGTAATAAATGTTTTTTAGCTGATAATGATACAACATTAACATTAGCTTTAGCAATTTCATCCATAACTAGAGCCATTCTTTTTTCAATTCCTTCATATGGTGGTTCAGTAATAAAAATAGTATCTGTCTCTTTTAATTTAATATACTTATCAAACCCTTTTAAAATACGTTCCAAATTCATAAATGGTTTTTCTTTTTCATCAGATATTAATACTACTACTCCTTTATCATTTAAATTAGATAAATCTCCTATTTTGTTTTTATCAAAGTTAATATACCCCATATCAATAGATGAATTAATAATTGTTTGTAAGTTTTTACCCATAATGATAACTTTTCTTTTTGTTTTTCCAACCTCATCTAATATTTCTTGAATTCTTGAAATATGTGCTGGAAAAATAGTAGCTATAATACGATCATCATTCTTATAAAGAGTTTGTTTAACAACATCACTAATTCTATTATTAGGACTAGTATGTCCTTTTTTCTCAGCATACATAGACTCAGCTAAAAGGCATAGTACTCCTTGTTTACCAACATAGGCAAGTTTTCCTATATCAGTTTTATAAGGTCCATCTACTAAATAATCGAAAACGAAGTCTCCTGTATAAACAATTGCTCCATCATGAGTATATAAGACATAACAAACCGCATCAGGAATAGAATGTGTTACACTAATAGGAAAAACTACTAAATCGCCAAATGTTAATTTAGAGTGTGGTCTTATTTCCTTTATTTTAGTTGCTTCTATATTATTTTCTTCTAAATCACGTTTTAATATTTCTAAAGTAAATTTAGTTCCATATACAGGTAGATCTGGAATATCATATAAAATATCTGCTGTTGCACCCATGTTACTATCGTGCCCATGAGTTAAAAATAATCCTTTTACTCGATCTTTATTTTCTTTTACATAAGTATAATCAGGTAAAATATAATCTACCCCTAATGTTTTATCACTTCCATATTTAAGTCCGGCATCAAAAACAAAAATATCTTGATCTACTTCTACCACATACATATCTTTTCCATTTTCATTTAATCCACCTAGACTAAAAATTCTAATTTTACTCAAAAAAATCTTTTCTCCTTTCTTTTTATATAAGCAAGTTAACTTGTACATTATATCAAATTACTTAAATTTTAGCAAGTTTATCTAAAGCATTCTTAGCCGCTTCTTGTTCTGCTTCTTTCTTATTAGGAGCACTTCCTCTACCATAAATAATATTATCGATTTTAACTACAATAGTAAAAGTTTTATTATGAGATGGGCCTTCTTCTTTTTCCAATTCATAAATTAAATTTCTTTGTTCTGTTTGAACATATTCTTGTAGCACTGATTTATAATCATTGAAAAAACTTACATTAGGATCTTCGATATATGGCACAATAATATTAGAAATTACTGTTTTTACGGTATCAAATCCTAAATCTAAATAAATTGCTCCCATTAAGGCTTCAAAAATATCCGCTTGAATTACTTTTTTATATCTTCCCCCATCTACTTCTTCACCATGCCCTACTTTAATATAATCACTTAAAGATAAGTCTTTAGCATATTCAAATAAAGCATTTTCACACACATAACTAGCACGTATTTTAGTCATATCCCCTTCTTTAAAGTCTTTATTTCTATACAAATAATCACTTACCACAAGTTCTAATACTGCATCTCCTAAAAATTCTAATCTCTCGTAATCCGCCTTCAAATGATTTTCGTTTACATAAGAGGAATGAGAAAATGCTGTTTGATAAAGTCTCATATCACTGGGAATAATATTTAATTTTTTAAAAAGCTTATCCATAATTATCACCAAAATAATTATAACAAAAATTAAAAATGTAGTCCAACTATTATTGCTTAAAAAGAAATTTAATAGTAAAATATCTATGTGGTGATATATGAAGAAAGTACTTATATTTTTAATTAAACTTTATCAAAAGACTCCCTTATCATCACATTCGTATTGCAAATTTATTCCTAGTTGTTCTAATTATGGAATAGAAGCTATTAACACTTATGGAAGTATTAAAGGGAGTTATCTTACAATAAAAAGAATATTAAGGTGCAATCCACTCTCTCGTGGTGGATATGATCCTGTACCAATGAAGGAGAATATTATGAAAAAGAAATTATTTATTATTATAGCATTACTACTTTGTCTTACTACTACAGGATGTTTTAAAAGAGATAATATGGAAGATATAAATATTATTACTACTTTTTATCCGATCGAATTTATAACTAATAGTCTATATGGAGAAAGTTCTGTTGTTAATTCTATTTATCCGGATGGAACCAATGTCTATGAATATGAATTAAACGATAAACAATTAACTGATTTTAGTAAACAAGATTTATTTATTTATTTAGGCTTAACAGCTGATAAAGATATTGCTGTCGAATTATTAAATAAAAATAATGATATTTTAATAATTGATGCTACTTTTGGAATGGAATTACAATATGGAATTGAAGAATTGTGGTTAAATCCATCTAATTTATTAATGATGACACAAAATATTAAAAATGGATTACAAGAATACATTAATAGTTCTTATTTAAATAAAGAAATTGATGCTAATTATGAAAGTCTAAAAGTTAAATTATCAGAACTTGATGCTGAGATTAAATTAACAGCTGAAAACTCTGCCAATAAAACAATAATTGTTTCTAATGATATATTTAAATTCTTAGAAAAATATGGATTTACTGTGATATCGCTAGATCCTGATACTGTTACTGATAAAATAGTATCTGATGTACAAACTAAAATCAATGCTGGTGAAAATAGTTATATTTTTACTTTGGAAAATGAAGCTGATAATGAATATATTAAAACAATTCAACAAAATACAATAGTAAAAACATCTACACTAAAAAACATAGCTAATATCACTGATGAAGAGAGAAATAATAATGAAGATTATATAAAATTAATGAATGAAAATTTAGAACTTATTAAACAAGAAACATATGAAAATTAGATGAGGTGGAAATAATGAGGCAGAAAAACAAATTTTTAGAATGGTTAAAAGTTAAAACCAAAAATGAAACATCACAAGGTAAAGAATTTGCCAAAGATACCAATAATAGTAATAATAATACTATTAATGATGATGATAAATTAATCAAGTCTTCTGCCTACTCTACTTCAAAATCAAAAAAACAAGATAGAAAAAAAGATGACTTTGATCTTCTTCACGAAGAAGAAAAAGAAGAATTAGAATTAGAAGAAGAACCAATAATTACTGAATTATCTAATGAGGATATTAGCAAAAATATTATTATAGATGATTTAACAATTAAAAATGATACTCTACAAGAAATAGAGAAAATGTTAAGAAGTGATCGCTATGAAATAGAAAGAATTAGTTATGAATTAAATAATCTAAAAAAAGAAGAAGAACAAGATGATAATACAATTAATGAAATTGAGGATTTAATTGAACGATTAAATAATTTAATTAGAAGATTTGAGAAAATAAAAAAAGATTTTTATACCAAGTATTATGATGAAATAGATATTGATACCAATAGTGATAACTATATAAAACATTTAATAGATGAATATAAAATAGCTATTAAAAATGATAATATTAAAGATGCCACTATTTTAGAAATTAAACAAATTGAAGAATACATTAGTCTAATTAATGAAATGATCGAAATAGAAAATGAATCTAGTAAATTAAATGACTCTTTAGAAGAAAAAAAAGAAGAAATAACTGAGGCTGATAGGGGAATAGATGAATTTGATGAAGATTATAAACAAGTAGATAAAATTAATAACTATATTAATCGATTTGCTAAAGATCAAAGTCATATTTTATCTGAACTTGAGAAAAAAATTGAAAATCAGGAAATAGTAAGTAAAAGTGTGGAATATCAATCTGAAATTGTTACCGACTATACTAAATTATTATCCTCTATTCTATTATTAGCTAGCACTTCTACTATTCCACCTACTAAAAATGGTAACATCTTAAAAGCAGCATTAGTAGCTGGTGCTATAACAGGAATAATGACATCTAGAAAATTAGTAATGAAAGAAAAGAAAACAGTTACAAAAACGACTTATATTGATTATGAAAAAGAAATCCTAAATAGTATTAATAATGTTAATGAATTATCGATCATAGTTGATAAAACTTTGTTAGATATTAAACAATTAAAGAAAGATTTTGAACACGATTTTTCCAATTTTGCTGACTCTATTCCTAATTTTTATGATATGATTACTAAACTTGATAGTATTGAAAAAGATTTAGAAGTAAAAAATCAAATCATTAAAGATTTTGATAAAAGATTAGATAAGACTAAAAAGAAAAATAGCAATAAAATTAAAAAGATCGAAGTGGACTATCCAAAATAGTCTTTTTTTCACAAAAAACACATAAAAACATGTATAATATTAATTGGTGATGTTATGAAAGTACTAATAGTCGATGATGAAAAATTAATTAGAGATGTCATTAAAGAATATGCAACACTAGAAAATTTTGAGGTACTAGAAGCTGAAAATGGAATTCAAGCTTTAGATATTATTGCTGAAAATGATATTGATGTCATAGTATTAGATATCATGATGCCTAAAATGGATGGATATACTTTTTTTCAAGAATTAAAAAAAGAACATAATATTCCTACTATTATCTTATCAGCAAGAAATGATGAATATGATAAACTTCTAGGATTTGATTTAGGAGTTGATGACTATTTAACTAAACCATTCTCTCCTAAAGAGTTAATTGCAAGAATTAAAGCTATTACCAGACGTGGCAAACAAACTGAAGATAAATTTATTTATAAAAATTTAGTCGTTGACTTTATTGGCCATACTATTGAAATAAATAATAAAGAAATAAATGTTACTCCAAAAGAATTTGATATCCTAACCTACTTTATTAATAATCAAAATGTTGCTATATCAAGGGAAGCACTACTTAATAAGTTATGGGGATATGATTATTTTGGAGATGATAGAACAGTAGATACTCATATTAAAATGTTAAGAAATAATCTAGGAGAATATCGTGATTTAATTAAAACTGTTCGTGGTGTAGGATATAAATTTGAAATTAAACAGTAAATCATTAACCGTAAAAATTTGGCTTTTCCTAGCTTTATTTTCTATATTAATTATTACTTTCTTATGGTTCTTTCAAGTAATATTTATTAATACTTATTATGAATGGTATAAAACTAATGAAATAAACGTTATGGCTAAATTAGTAAAAAATAGTTATGGAAGCGACAACTTTGAAAAAATACTAGATGAAATATATTATAAACGTGGGGTATGTATTGAATTAAATGATTCTTCATCCATTCTATATTCAACTGATAATATGAATCGAGGTTGTTTAGTAGAAAAATATAATCCTTCCCTAGTTTATTATAAAGATAAATTTATGGAAAGTAATGAGACTGATATCACCTATAAAATAGTAAATGAACAATTAAAAAGTGAGACTTTAGTATATGGTCTTAAATTAGATGATGACTTATATGCTTTCTTAAACACATCAATTGATCCAATAGATTCCACCATATTAATTCTTAAAAATCAATTAATTATAGTAACTATTATTGTGTTAATTTTATCATTTGTCATTGGTTTTTATATATCTAAAAAAATATCTAATCCAATCACTTCTCTAAATAAATCCGCTAAAAGATTAGCTAGTGGAGATTATAATGTTAAATTTGAAAATCAAAGTGATATCGAAGAAATAGATGAACTTGCTAACACCCTTAACTCTGCTCGTGATGCTTTATCTAAAAATGATGAATTAAGACGTGAATTAATGGCAAATGTATCTCATGACTTAAAAACTCCACTTACAATGATTAAAGCCTATGCGGAAATGGTTAGAGATATTACCTACAAAGACAAAGATAAACGTGAAGAAAATTTAAATGTTATCATCGAAGAAGTAGATCGCTTAAATCTTTTAGTTGGAGATATTTTAGACTTATCAAAGATGCAATCGAATATTGCTACTTTAAATAAAGAAGAATTTGATTTAGTTGAATTAATTAATACTATTTTGAATCGTTATAAAATATATACAATAACAGAAAACTATATTTTCAATTTTACTACGAATAAAAAACAAATTATGATTTATGCTGATAAGAAAAAGATGGAACAAGTTATTTATAACTTAATTAATAATGCAATTAATTATACAGGAGCAGATAATACTGTTACTATTAAAGTAACTGATTATAAGAAAAATACCAAAGTAGAAATTATCGATACAGGAAAAGGAATCAAAAAAGAAGAACTCGATAAAATTTGGGATAAATATTATAAAAGTGATAAAACTCATAAACGTAACATGATAGGAACTGGTATTGGATTATCTATTGTTAAAAATATATTTGTTCTACACGATTATGAATATGGAGTAATATCTAAAAAAGACAAAGGATCTAACTTCTACTTCTATATAAAAAAAGATATAAAGAAAGAATCAACAAAAAAGGATGTTAACATCCTTTTATTTTCTTAAATCCTCTTCTTTGATTAAAAACAATTTCTTATTACGGTAAAAAGCATAAAAAATATCTTCTAATGATACATTTTCTTTTTTTAACTGATTCGTTAACCATTCCTCTGTTTTATTGATTTGTCTTAAAGTATCCTGATCAATTTCACCATCCAAAATAAGAGGCATAGGATACTCTCCAAACAACTTATTATCTTTCTTAAAAACTGATAACTTACCACTAGTCTCTAATACTGCATAATCCACTTCTTCTATACTTCTAATATGTTTTTCTCTTAATTGAGTTAATAAATCATCTATATTATAACGTTGCTCCACCATCTCTTTAAAATTAATTTTTCCTTTATTAATAATTACTGATGGATTACCATCAAATAAATTTCTTATTTTAGAATTTTTTAGAGAAACATATGACATTCCTATTTGAACAATAACTAATAAGGTTATAGGCACTATTGATAAAAATATACTTTCATCACGGTTATCGATCGACATAGCTGCAAGTTCTGCAATCAAAATAGATACAATTAAATCCACCATTCCTAACTGCCCTATTTCTCTTTTTCCCATGAAACGATAAATAATTGTAATAATTATATAAAATAATGATGTTCTAAATAAAACAATTAAATAATCCATAGCACTCCTCCTAAATTTATTATGATTAATTGCATATTTTTTTATACAAAACATAATTTTTATTAGGATGTGAGAATATGTTTATTATTAAATATTTAAAAAGTATAGCTTATATTTTAGGATCTATTTTATTATTTTCTATTTTAATAGGAACATTAAGTTATTTCAATATTATTAATAACAATGTAATTAAAGTCTTTGAATTAATAGCTATTATAATATCCATGTTTATTGGAGGGCTTTATTTAGGTAGACTTAGTAATAAAAAAGGATTCCTAGAAGGAATAAAAATAGGTATTGTAATGATTGTGATATTATTTCTCTTTAGTTATTTAGGATTTAATATGTCCTTTTCATTCCATATAATCATCTTTTATCTTTTAATATTAATTTCTTCTATATTAGGTAGTATCATTGGTATAAATAAAAAAAGCTCTAATTAATTTAGAGCTTTTGTTGCCTCTCGATCAACATTAACTTTTAAAGTTTCAAGAATTACTCTTATACCATAATAATTTTCTGATGTTGCGCGACCAATTCCAGGGGAAATAGTAACAACCCATCCAGGAACACTATCGCTAGTCCAGAAGGTACCATCTCCTCCATTACTAAGGTACGTTACTTGATGCCCTACACCAGTACATTGATTAGTTTCAATAGAACAATTAAAGTCACTTGCTTTTGGCATTCTAATAGTAGTACCACTCATAGTAAGTCCAGCCTCGGTTAATTTTACCCTAGTTGCAGCAATTATAGATTGAGAAACACTATATATGTCAGCACTAGAATTATAACTGGTTACACTTTGATCTCTATGAAATCTAATAGTTGGACTAGCTTTACTATTACTTTGTAATCCATAATTACTTGCATTAGTATCCATATGATAATAACTTAATAGTAATAACATCTCATTGTTTTCGTCACTATCCTTAGTTACATACCATTTACTTCCATCCTTTAATTGAACAATATCTCCAGCATCATAAGGAACCATACAGATTTCTACTTTTATAATATTCCCAGAATGCTCTTTATATTTAATAACTAATGAATCCGTTTCAATTACACTACTAGAATTAATAATATCATTAGTTGATACCACATTATTTCTAATTATATCCTCATCAGAAGTAATCGAAGAAGCGTCCAGTGCTTTATCATCAATCATAGGAATTCCAAAACCAGTTTCATCTAAAGCTACTGCATAATAATGAAAATTATCACCGTCAAAATAAGCTAAAACATATGCTTTATCAGATATATAAGGAGCATATGGGGATTTTGTTTTAGCAGCGCTTTTCTCTAAATTAGCTTCTGAAAAAGGAACAATAATTCCTTCGTTTTTACCAAGATTAAAAGGATATTCCATATTATTTAATGAAGTAGAAACAGCACCTATAATTGACTTAACAGTACTAGCATAAGTATCTTTTCTAGACTCATCAATATATCTACTTACCGCTGGTATTGCTAGTAATAATAGTACTCCTAAAATTATGATTACCGCTAATAATTCTATTAAAGTGAACCCTTTTTTATTAATTTTCTTTTTCATATCATCAATCCCTATCTTATAAATTAATTTTACTATTAGGATCTTTTTTTGTCAATTCATTACTTCTTATCTTTTCCAGTATATTTACTAATAAATTGATTGCGATATTCTAACACCTTATTTTCTCTAATTGCCTCTCTTAACTCTTCAGTTAATTTAGTTAAAAATCTAGTATTATGAATCGATAGTAACCTTCCACCTAGAAGTTCATCACTAGTAATTAAATGTCTTATATACGCTTTAGTAAAATTTTTGCAAGTATAACAATCACAAACCTCTTCAATAGGAGTAAAATCTTCTCTAAATTTTAAATTTCTTAAATTTATTTTACCACATCTAGTAAAAGCATTCCCGTGCCTTGCAATTCTAGTAGATAAAACACAATCGAATAAATCTACTCCACGAATAACACCTTCAATAATATCAATAGGATCTCCTACTCCCATTAAATATCTAACTTTGTCTTCTGGTAAATATTTTGTAGAATAGTCGATCATTTTATACATAGTGTCTTTATCCTCTCCAACACTAGTACCACCGATAGAATAACCATCAAAATTTAATTTAACTGTTTCCAAAGCACTCTTTTTTCTTAAATCTTCAAATTCTCCACCTTGAACAATTCCAAATAAACTTTGTCTAGGATTAGAATGTACATCTTTCCCTCTTTTAGCCCATCTAAGGGTCCTCTCAATACTTTTCTCCATATATTCATGAGTTACTGGGTATGGTGGACACTCGTCAAAACTCATAGCAATATCGCTATCTAATAAATTTTGAATTCTAATAGATTCTTCAGGAGTTAAAAACAATTTAGAACCATCAATATGACTCTTAAAGTGCACCCCTTCTTCAGTAATATCTTTGGGTTTAGCTAAAGAAAATACTTGAAAACCTCCAGAATCAGTTAAAATAGGACCATGATAATTCATGAACTTATGAAGACCACCAGCTTTAGCAATTAACTCTGGTCCTGGTCTTAACCATAAATGATAAGTATTAGCTAAAATAATTCCAGCATGAGCATCATATAATTCCTCAGGAGTTAACAATTTTACAGTTGCTTTCGTTCCTACTGGCATAAACATAGGAGTCTCATATGTACCATAATTGGTCTCTATCGTTCCAAATCTTGCTAAAGAGTTTTCATCTTTATGTATTAAATTATATTTTACTTTCATAATATCACCTTCATCGCTATGTAGAATTATATCATATTTAAAAAAAGAAAAAAAGATTAATAAATTAATCTTTAAAATAGTTCTATATTAACTAGTTTTGATTATATCTTATAACCGGACAGTTTTTAAAACAATAAAAAAATGACCAGAGATTATCTAAGTCATTTTGTCTCTTATAATTGAAATAAACAACCTTTTTTGATATTCTTATTATAACCAAAAAAAAGAATAGAGGTTGTTTATGTATAAAGTATATAATAGTCAAAATGATATTGCAAGTGAAATGAAAGATTTTTATTAAAATGTAATCCTAATATAAGAAAGACACAACTTAAATTTATTCCTTTTATATCTTTTGGTATGATTCTATCTGAATCTTCTGTTGCTTCTGATATTGCTAAAAACCTAAAAGGTGATTTCTCTTTAGTTCAACATGATTCTGTTATTAGAAGAATTAAAAGATTATTTAAAAATAAATTATTTGATCCTTATAAATTCTATGACTCTATTATTCGCTATGTCATTTCTAACTATAAACCAA
>CALVYX010000060.1 GCA_944372315.1 uncultured Bacilli bacterium | reverse complement strand
AAAACCTGCAGTACCAGCTCTTGCTATTGTAACGGTGTTACCTTTACGATTAGTTTTATCACACATGCCCATTGGCAAAATACCACCACTAATTATTTTATATTTGCCATTTTCTACAATATCCTTTTTTGTTACACCTGCACCAGTTTTTATATCACAAAATGAACCTAAATTTTTATATACAACACCATTGGGACATAGTTCTTTTATTAAATCATCTATCTTACTCATGATAATCATCCTCAAGTTCTTTGATTATTTCTTCAAGTTCTTTTCTAATTTGTTGTTGTCTTGGCACAATTTCAGCAAGTCTTTTATTAACTTCTTCTATATCAATTTTGTTATCTTCGGTACTTGATTTTAAATATGAATTAACTGATATATTATAATCATTTTCTTTAACTTCATCATATGTTGCTAAATATGATTTGTTTTCAAATGATTTTCTATCTTTAAGTAAATTAACAATATTATTTATGTTATCATCTGATAATTTATTTTTGTTAGTATTTCTAACGCATTCTTCTGAAGCATCAATGAATAAGATGTTATTATCTATTTTATTTTTCTTTAAAACTAAAATGCATGTTGCTATTGATGTACCAAAGAATAAATCTGGAGGCAACTGAATAACAGTATCAACTAAATTATTATCAATCATATATTTTCTAATCTTTTGTTCTGCTCCACCTCTATAAAGCACACCTGGAAATTCAACTATAGCCGCAGTACCTTTAGGGGATAACCACGATAACATATGCATGGTAAAAGCTAAATCAGCTTTTGATTCTGGCGCTAATATTCCAGCTGGAGCAAATCTTTCATCGCTAATTAAAATAGGATTAGATTTCCCTGCCCATTTAATTGAATATGGAGGATTAGATACTATTGCATCAAATGGTTCATCATTCCAATGTGCTGGATGGATTAATGTATCTCCTCTTTCAATACTAAAGTTATTGTAATTAATATTATGTAAGAACATATTAATTCTAGCTAAGTTGTAAGTTGTAAGATTTATCTCTTGACCAAAGAAGCCCTCTCTTACATTTTCTTTTCCGAGTATCTTAGCAAACTTTAAAAGTAATCCACCTGATCCACATGCTGGATCGTATACTTTATTAACAGAAGTTTTATCCATAATAACTATTCTTGCAAGTAATTCTCCAACTTCTTGAGGAGTAAAGAATTCTCCTCCTGATTTACCTGCTGATGAAGCATACATTGTCATCAAGAACTCATATGCATCTCCGAATAAATCTATATTATTTTCTTCATAATCTCCAAAGTTTAAATCACCAATTGCATTTAATAATTTAACAAGTTTTTCATTTCTTTCATCAACTGTGTTACCTAATTTATTATCAATAGTAAAATCATCAAATAAACCTTTAACATCATCTTCTGATGCTGATCCTCTAGCTGAAGACTCAATGTTGTTAAATACATTAGAAATAACAACATTTAAGTTTTCATTTTTATCTGCATTTTTCTTAATATTACAAAATAATTCACTTGGCAAAATAAAGAAACCTTTTTCTTCAAGTATTTGTGATTTACCTAATAAGGCTTCTTCATCAGAAATATTTCTATATTCGAAATTAGCAATTCCCGCTTTTCTTTGATTCACATTAACATAATTCTCAATATTTTCTGATATAAATCTATAAAATAACAATCCTAATACATATTGTTTAAAATCCCATCCATCCACAGAGCCTCTAAGTTCATTTGCTATTTTCCAAATTGTTTTATGAAGTTCTTCTCTTTCTCTATCTTTTATATTACTCATTACTTTCACCTCTATATTCAATTTTAAAATATGGATTCATACTATGCTTACTCACATTTGATAAACAATCTCCTGATGATAGTACAAAACATTTACTTAATACATCCTTTTCTGCTTTTTCAAAACTTGTTATTTTAAACCAGCATTTTATGCTATCGCAATTATTTCTATAATACTCTGGTATTTTATCAAACTCGGGAATTGTTTCTTTATGTTCATTAAAATGTATCCAATATCTTTCAACACTTCCACTTTTAATTAAAAGTATTTTTGGATCACTTGTTTTTAATTGTTCGTCTATTATTTCTTTTGATATTCTATTTCCAAACTTTCCATACCAAACATATCCATATTTATCTATTAATTGTTGATGTAAAAAAATCATCCCTTCTTCAGGAGCATAATTATCCGAAAATCTTAATGCAACTGTTTTCATTATCATCACCTCAAAGCATTTCCTATCGATTACAATTATAACATAAAAATTGACAAAAATTGACTTTTGACACCTAATTAAGCCAACAAAATTTAAAATTTGTTAAATAAAACTTGTAATTTTTTAATATTTAAGTGATTAATACAACAAATTGGAGGTGTCTATGATTAGAAAAACTACTAATGGTGATATTAGTGATGAAGAATTTAATGCAATATTAAAACCTTTTTTAGATAATTACGATGAATATATTGAAAGTTATGTAATGCCTGAAGTTATCGCTTATTATATTGCTAATTCATATTATAGAAATGCTATGTATGAAGGTTCTTTTTACAACATTATAATTCTGCTAAAGATTTAATTAATATGTTTGGTGAAAACGAAGAAAAAGTAAAAGCTGAGGTTTTTAAATTATTACGAGTTAAATATGCTTTAAGTATCACTAATGAAAATCCTTTAGAAATTAAAAAAATTGAGTATTAGTTGTTTATTCTAATACTCTTTTATTTGGTATATTTTCCAAAAAACTCACGGAAAACTTATAATTGTGTGAATATTGGTGGGCTGTGAGTGTAGAAAAAAGTATTATTTCTAATTATTTACTCCCCGGGGGGATCTATTATTTCTAATAATTGTTCTCTAGTTATTAATCCTTTTTCAGCTTGATGGTGATGATACATACATAATGTTATTAAATTATCACTATCTAATCTTTTTGAATAGTCAATACTTATTGGGGTTATATGATGAACTTGTAAATTGTTATATGTATATATACCATTCTTTAAACAAACTTGACAGAGATACTTATCTCTTCTTTTTATTTGTTCTCTTTTTGTTATCCAAGCATTAGTATTTCTAAATGAATTAGCATTACTATTCTTTTTACTTGTATATTTTCTTTTACACATTTTATCCTCTTGATGGATTCCGCCACATACATTACAAGTTCTTAACATGATTCTATCCTTAATGTTTCTTTATTATTAATTTGAGTTTTAGATTTTATATATTCATTCATGTCATCTAATAAGAATTGTGGTATTATTCCCTTCTCTATCCATCTTATTGCTTTATCATAATTTCTATTAGCATGTTCATCTGTTAATTCCTGGAATCCTTTTTTAAAATAACCATCATCATACATTTTATCAATTATAGATAAATAATAACTATTACTAACATTTTTTGATTTATCTAATATATCGTGTACTGTAGGCATAAATGATTTTTCTTTACATATTTCTATTATTGTCTTTTTAAATATATCTGGTTTGATATCTTTTAACATTTCATACCATATAATAAAATCATCATTGTTTAAATCTTTATTATAACAAGAATAAAGTATTTTCATTCCTTCTGCAAAATCTAATTTATCCATTTTTCTTATTATCCCTTATTTCTTTTGCTTTTTGAATATCTGCTAATGTTATATCTTTTATTGTTTTAGGTTCATTTTTTTGATATAAATATCTTTCAAATTTAGAACCTAATAATGTTTCTGGTCTAAGATATGAACTCATTTTAGGATTATCAATCCATTCTGAAGCTTTTTTATCTATTACTATTTTTATATCTTCAATTTTATATTTATTTAAGATATTATTAATTAATTTTTTATATTCATCTATTAATACATATTTTGAGTTTGTTTTAAAATTAAAATAATCTATTATTTCTTGATATTTACTATCATCTATTTTTATTAATTCTTTTTTATTAATTATAAGTTCTAATTTATTATTATTTATATCTATATTTGTCTTACCTTTTGGTTTACAATTTTTCTTACATTTATCCCTACTATTTTTAGCTCGATATTCTCTCATTTCCATAGCACCTACAGTAGTTTGATTTGTTAATACTAATGCATCTTCTATGTAATATGTATTACCACTTTTTTCTATCATTTCAGTATCTAAAAAGTAATCAATACTTTCTTTTACTAAATCTATAGAATGTCCTGTTTCAATTGATAATTCTTCTATTGTGTATGGTATATTTTTCTTACCTATTTTTTTAATTAATTTACCATCTTTATTTATAGCTTTAAATATTAATTTAAAATATAAGATTATCATTTCATATCCATTTTGTTTTTGTTGTAGATATCTTATTACATCACTATCAAAGAAATTAAATTTTAACATAAAGTAATAATATTTTTCTTTATTATATTTCGCCATTTTTTGATTTATTAATTGTTACTAAAAAATCTAGATTAATTTTAAAGTATTCAATTACCTTTTCCATTGGAACTAAATTATTAGGAAGTTTTAATCCCTGATCTATTATATTTCTTTCTATTTCATTTTTTATGTTTCTAGCTTTATTTCTACCTAACGCCCCTATTTTCATTATATCTTGTATTGTAGCCCACTGCTTATTTAGTATCTCCAGCATCTCATCTGCTCGAATTATTGTTTTGCTTTTCATTTTTAAATCTCCTTTTATTTCTTTATTAAAGTTTACCAGACTCTTCAATTACGATATTTTCGTAACTTAAAATTATAAAAAAATATATCGATACTACATGATATAAAATTCTATTTACTACATACTTCATTTACTTCTTTACCACTACATCTAAATTTTCTTCGTGCTCTTGATTGATGCCATTTAATTATATCTTCCTTATTACGAAATAAGATGTTCTCAATATCTACATCATATACTTGCATCATCTTTTTTACTAAAGGAATTCTAGGCATTGTCTTATGTTGTTCTATTGCTCTTAGTCTACTTGTTGGTATGCCTATTTTCTTTGCTGCATCATCAATACTCATATTTAAGTGCACACGAACTGCTCTTAACGTAGCCTGCACTATTTTAACCTCCTTCCTATTTTAATAATATTACAAAAATTTTTAATTGTAAATAGAAATTACGAAAGTTTCATAATTTTACTTGTAACTTTTCGTAAATTAAGTTATACTTATATTAGAGGAGGTACGATATGAATAGTAGAGACATATTTATAAATAACCTTAAAGCTATTATGAAAGAAAGAAAAGTTTCAAGAAGACAACTTGCTGAAGGTTTAAATATTCCTTACACTACTCTAACTGATTGGTGTACAGGCAGAATATTTCCACGTGTTGAAAAAATAAATTTAATTGCTGATTATTTTAATATTAAAAAGTCTGATTTAATTGAAGAAATAACAGAAGAAGATGATGATGCTTTATATGATGATGTAGTTAAAATTGATGTTTTTTCAAAAGTTAGCTTAGATAATACATATCACATGATTATTGCAGAAACTGGTTTACCTTTTATTTCGCTAAACTATGATTTTAAAATTGATGAAGAGTTAATACCTCCAGAATGGATAAGGAATCATCAGAAATATTTTGGAATGATAATGAATGATAACTCTATGGATCCTGAATTTCATAAGGATGATTGTTTAATTATTAGAGAAAATCAAATAATGGATAAAGATGGTTTTTACTGTATATTAGAAAAAGATAGTGATTACGCAATAATAAGAAAGTTAATAAATATTAATGACGGAATAATGGTTATGCCTCTTAATATAAATAAAAATTGTCAACCTAGAACTTATTTAAAAGACACACCAGAGTATAAATCATTAATGATTATTGGTAATGTTGTACAAGTTAAAAGAAAATATATATAAAAAAAGACCACTGCTGGAACAGTGATCAAAATGAAAAATCCCTAATTAAAAAGTCTGGTAAACTTTAATAATTATAATAAATATAATTTTGGAGATTTCTCGTATATAATTATATCATTAATTGGGGATTTACACAAGAAAGGACGTGTAAATTGTGCCAATATATAAAGATAAAAAGGCTACTAAAGATGGTAGATGTTGGTATTTTAAAGTAAATTATACTGATTCATTTGGTAAACCTGATCAATATAAATCAAAAAAGTTTGCAACTAAGAAAGAAGCAGCTGACGCTGAAAGAATGTTTATGGTTACTTCTACTGATAAAGTTGAAGACAATAATACGACATTTAAAGATCTATATGATGAATTTAGAATGCATAATGATGAAATAATGAAAGCTACTACATTATGTGGATATAGCTATAAAGAAAAATATATCGAATGTTTCTTCCCTGTAAAAATTAAAGACTTTAACATTATGCAATTTGAACAATGGAAAAGAGACATAAATAAAGCAGGTATATCTTTACGTTATAAAAATGATATTTATAAATTTCTTAGATCAATACTTAACTTTGGTGTTAAATGGCATGGATTTAATTTTAATAATGTTTATAACAAAATGACAAAGTTCCAAGATCCTAATGAAAGAAGAAAAGAAATGTCTTACTATAACTACGAAGAATTTAAAAAGTTTATTTCCTATGAAGATGATCTTAGATGGAAATGTGTATTTGAAATATTTTATTATTGTGGACTACGTAAAGGTGAACTAAAAGGTTTAACTTGGAAAGATATTTATTTCGATAAAAAGGTGTTATCCGTTAACAAACAAATTACCCAGTTAAATAACCGCACAAAGTTCGAAT
>CALVYX010000059.1 GCA_944372315.1 uncultured Bacilli bacterium | reverse complement strand
TGGCAATTGCAACTTTAGGCATGAAGTTTAGAATTGATAGTGATAATAATGTTATAACACTAGATAGTGGAGATTTACGTTATATAGATAGTATCACTAAGGAATATAAAGATGAAAAGGATTTAAGAACACGAGAAAATTATGCTAGTAAAATAGATGCTTATTCTAACAATCATGATCATGTAGATGGTGATATTGTTTTATCTTATATTAAAAGTAATAACGAAAAAATTGAATTACAATTGCTTTATGATGACCCAGATATCATTCGTACTAGAACTAGTTCACTAGAAGAAATAAAGTCAGAGACCGAAAAATCACGTAAATTATTACTTAATAGCAAGAATCAAATGTTTTTAACTTTATTTTTACTAAATAAAAATTTACAAAAGACAACTACTCCAACAGTTAAAATGACTATTGATGAATATAAAAGGGCAAAAGCATATGGACTTACGGTATATGCTCAAGATGGAGAATATCGTATTCCAATAAGAGATGTTTTAAGATATCGTTTAGAAAATAAA
The DNA here is from genome assembly GCA_944372315.1 of uncultured Bacilli bacterium. The sequence goes on along the minus strand of CALVYX010000059.1, from coordinate 7,040 downwards.
AAACTAGGTTCTATGCGTCTTTTAGTAGAGGATACTCTTGAAGTATGGAAGAAAAATATGTTAAGACTTCCGGATGAAGATTTATATTTTTACTCAAGAGAATTGAGGTTATTAATTAATGAATATAACTATCGCAAAGTTCCTAGAAAAGCTGTATGTAATTTATTACTTACTCCAGAGTATGAAGAAGTGTTAAGTAGTCCAATTGTTATTAATAAAGGATACAACATGAGAGTAAGTAGAACAGAAAAGTTTCCTAAACAAAAAGTGTTATTAGAAGATCGTAAAGTAGCTTAAAGAATATAGAAATATATTCTTTTTTTTTGTATAATTTAAATGGTGGTAAAATGTTAAAGGATAAAAAATTAGTAACTATTTTTGAAGATTATTTGAAACATTTAAAATATGAAAGAAACTATTCTATAGATACTATCGATGGATATCACAGTGATATTTTAGAATATTTGTTATATTTAGAAAAAGAAAATAAAAATTATTTAAATATTAAATATCAAGATATTAAGTCATATTTGATTTATTTAAATTCTAAGCAAAATAATAGCGCTACTATTTCTAGAAAAATAAGTGCTTTAAGAAGTTTTTATAAATATTTAGTAAATCAAAGTTATTTAACTAATAATCCTTTTTTAAGTGTTAAACTTCCTAAGAAAGAAAAAAAGTTACCACGTTTTTTTAGTTATAATGAATTAGAAGAAATGTTTGACATACCTGATTTATCTTCTCCGTTAGGACAACGAGATCGATTGATACTAGAACTTTTATATGCAACAGGAGTAAGAGTATCAGAACTTGTTAATATTAAACTGAGTGATATAAGAGGAAGAGAAATTAAGATCTTAGGAAAAGGAAATAAAGAAAGATATGTTGAATTTGGTGATTATGCAGATGAAATATTGAAATTGTATTTAAATGATGGTTATCAAAAATTAAATAAAAAAAATAGTGAGTATTTATTATTAAACAAAAACTACACTAGATTGACAGATCGAGGAGTAAGATTCATTTTAGATAACATTATTACTAAAACTTCAATTAATAAAAATATTTCTCCCCATATGATAAGACATAGTTTTGCTACTCATTTATTAAATGAGGGATGTGATTTATTAAGTGTACAACAGTTATTAGGGCATGCTAGCTTATCAGCTACTTCCATATATACACATATAACTAATGATAGAATCAAAGAAGTGTATTTTAATACTCATCCTAGAGCAAAAAAATAAGGCAAAATTGCCTTATTTTTATCTACGTAAATAGAAGAAATTCATTATTTTAGATACTCCAATAAATAATATAATAATTAAAAATAATGTATAGAAAGTATTAATGATTTGATTAGAGAAAAGAATACATAGTATTCCCATTAAGAAAGGTAAAAATGCAAAAGTAGTAGTTCCTGTAATCATCATTTTATTAAGGCTATTAATAATTAAAAGAACTCCTCCAATTATAATAATATAGTTCAATGATTCGATAGGAAACCAAATAATATAAATGGAAGCAATAGTTAAAAGAATTGCTTGGACTAAAAAGATAATAAAGTTCTTTAAATTATTTTTTTTAAAGTAAAAAGCTATTTTGTAAATTCGTATAGAATAGAAAAGAAGGGCTAATGGAATAATATACATAAATAATTTAAGTATTAGTTTAGAGTCCATAAATAGTCCTGCAAAAGATATGGCAATAAGAATAATACCCCAAATTAATTCTGTAATACTATTTTTCTTTTTAAAATTATTAAAATTTGTATAAACAATTGTCTTCAAATATATCACCTTTACTAATTATATTATATTTTTATGAATTTTGAGTGTAATTATTGAAAAAAAATATTTTTATAGTAAAATTATACTAGGAAGAGGAGTAGTAAGATGGCAAAGTTATATTTTAGATATGGAGCAATGGGATGTGGTAAGACTGCTTTATTGTTACAAGTTGCATTTAATTATCAAGAAAGAGGAATGAAAGCAGTAGTAATGAAGCCAGAAGTTGATACGAAAGCAGGAACTAAAATACAGACAAGAATCGGTTTAGAAAGAGATACTGATTATTTAATCAAGAAAAGTGATAATTTGTATGATGTGATTAGCAAGAATTTCAATGATGCAGATTGTATATTAATAGATGAAGCTCAATTTTTAACAAGAGAACAAGTAAATGAATTAGTGAAAGTAGTAGTAAAATTAGATATTGTAGTTATGTGCTATGGCTTAAGAACAGATTTTTTAACTAATGGTTTTGAAGGTGCTACTAGATTATTGGAAGTTGCCAATAATATTGAAGAATTAAAAACAATATGTAAATGTGGGAAAAAAGCATTATACAACGCTAGATTTGTTGATGGCAAGATGGTAACACAAGGCAAAAGTGTTGTCATTGATAATGATTCAAAAGTAAAATATGTAGCAATGTGTCCAAAATGTTATTACGAAGAAATAGATAAAAAATAACGTTTTCAAATTTAGTATCTTATGTTATACTTAATTATAAGAATAGAGGTGTTATAATGGATTTTTTGTTTGGTGATCAAAATAAAAAAGAAATAAGAGAATACGAAGAAATTATTTCTGATATTGAAAAATATGAAACCTCTATCAGAACTCTATCTGATAATGAATTACGATCTAAAACGGATGAATTTAAAGAAAGAATTGATTCCGGTGAAGAACTAGATGAATTGTTGCCAGAAGCTTATGCGGTTGCAAGAGAAGCAAGTAGAAGATTTTTAGGTAAAAGACAATATGATGTTCAATTAATGGGTGCTATTGCTCTACATCATGGTGATGTAGCCGAAATGAAAACTGGTGAAGGTAAAACTTTGACAGCACCACTGGCAGCTTATTTAAATGCTTTAACAGGGAAACCTGTTCATATTGCTACTTCTAATGACTATTTAGCAAAAAGAGACTGTGAAGATATGAGAGCTCTATTTGAAGGATTAGGGCTAACAGTAGGAGTAGTAACGGAAGAAAGAGGTCATGATTTAGAACAAGATTTAGATAATAGAAAAAAAGCTTATAGTTGTGATATTACTTATGGATCTAGTAATGCTTTTGCTTTTGATTACTTAAGAGATAATACAGCTACTCTAGAATCTAGAGTAGTACGTGGAGATAGAGAACCAGGATTTATTATTATTGATGAAGCAGATCAAATTTTAGTAAATGATGCTGTTATGCCATTTAAATTATCAGGTACTATAAAAGGAATTAATGAAAGTACGATTGATAAAGTAAGTAAACAACAACAGCAACGTCAAATGGAAAAAGAAGCTACTAGACTTTATAGTGATGCGAATAGTTTTGTTTATCAATTGTTTAGAAAAGAAGATGATTGCAGAGCATTTAAAACTGATGAAGAGATGGAACTATATCAAGGTGGAAACAAAGAAGCAACAGAAAGAGCTCAAAGACAATACTCTGTTCTTTATTGTAGATCTAGTCAAGCAGAACTTACAGAAAAAGGATGGCTTCAAGCATTTAGATATTTTAATGCCACTGAAATAGGGGAACTAACTAATCATCATTTTAATTATATTATTAATAATAGTAATTTTGAAATGGGAAAAGATTATACGATTGAAGCAGGACAAATGGAACTTACGTTAAGAGGATTAGAAAAAGCAGTAAGAGAACTTCCAGAAATGAGAGAATTAAATAATGCTTTTTATAGTTCAGATAGATTTTCTAAAATAAATAAAGCAATATCTAATTCCTTAAAAGCTTATTTTGTATTAGAAAAAGGTAAAGAATATGTATTAGAAGATGTGGATAAAATTACTAGAGGTGGAAAACCTAAGAAAAAGGTTTTACTAGTTTCTAATGGTAGAACAGCAGAAGGTAGAGTTTATAGTGACGGACTGCAACAAGCAATTGAGTTAAAAGAAAGGAAAATCAATGGACGTGGTGATTTTGCAATTGAAGCTACGAAAGATCACGATGAATTAGCTTCGATTTCTCAAAGGGCATTTTATTCGATTTACGGTAAAATTGCAGGAATGACTGGTACTTCGGCAAGAGAATTATTTGAAGAAGTGTATGGAATGCCAACTGTTAGTATTCCTAAAAATAGTGAATATAATGTGGATATGGATACGATCGATAGTATTTATAACGGTAGAGAAGATAAAGATACTGTTTTATTTGAAAGTGATAGAGAAAAAATGGAAGCGGTAATAGAATCCGTATTAGCTTCTCAAAGAACAGGACAGCCAGTTTTGATAGGTACTACTTCTGTTAACGAGTCTAACAAGTTATATCAAGAATTCGTAAGGCGCGGTATTCCTTGCGAAGTATTAAATGCAGAAAATGCAGCTTTAGAAGGAGAAATTATCTCAAGAGCAGGGGTAAAAGGTGCTGTTACTATTTCTACTCAAATGGCTGGTCGTGGTACTGACATTAAGCTAGGTGGAGAACTAAGTGAAGTAATAGAAGAAGTAAAACAAGAAGAGATAGAGAGAATGATTAGAATCCGTTTACAAGGTAGAGATGTTTCTGAAGAAGAAATAAGAAAGATGCAAATTGGTGCAGCTAAATGGTTAGAAGATAAGAAAAGCATTGAAATTAGAAGTAAAGCAGAACAAAGGTGGAATAAAAATCGTAAAGAATTAATTCAAGCGGGGGGATTAAAAGTAATTGGATATTCTCATTTTTCTACTAAAAGAGATGATGATCAATTAAGAGGACGAGCTGCAAGACAAGCGGATCCAGGAGTTACTGAATTTTATTGTTCTGTAAGAGATTTAAAAGAAAATTTAGGAGTTACTAATGACCGTATTAAATATTTACGAAGAAATGGATTAGGTAAAGGTAGTCCTTTAGTGGGTAGAGAAGTAGATAAAGTTATTTCTCATGCACAAACAAATTTAGAAGGATATATGACAAGTGTTATTGTTACTACTCAAGAGTCAGATTATAATTTATCTAGAATGCGTAAGAAGGTTTATGATCAACGTATGCGAATGTTAAAAGGAGAAAGTCCTAGTGATAACATGGAATTTATTATCGACAGTTCAGTAGTTAATTTAGTAGATAGGAATTTACCGCCAGAATCTTATGGACTTGGTCCAAGAAAGAGAATTTCTAAATCAGGTCTTAATATCGATAATTTTATTATTGATGCACAAGAAACTTTTGGTATTGATTTAACTAGTGCATTTGAAGAAAACGAATTTAAACGGTTAGGCGATTTAGAAGAATATTTATCAGAAAAAGCTAAGGAACGTTATCATGGTTTAAGAGCTAAAAATGGTGATGAAAGACAAGATAAAATAGATAGAGAAAATATTATTGGAACGATTGATAATGCATGGTTAGACTTTAATGCTAATTTAGATTATATTAAATTTCAAAATAGTTTACATAATTTAGCTCAAAATCAAACTTATGATGAGATATTTGCTATGAAACAAGGATTTAATCAATCAATGATTGACTCTAAAATTAGAATGTTGGGAAGTATGATGGGACGAACATCTACTAAAACTAAAACGGTTCCAAAAGAAGAAGAGATAGAACTTACTGATACGACTCTTAATGATTATTATGTAGAAGAGAAAAGAAGTTCTTCTAATCTTAGTGTAAGGCCAGCTAAGATAGTGGCAACTCTTGGAAATAAAATAAAATTAGTAAAAGATAAAATAAAATATCAGTTTGAACTAGTTCCAGTTGAATCTAGTAAAACAACTGATGAAATAGAAGTTATGAATTTTGATAATAACATGGTTGAAGAAGTAAATACTTCACATGTTAGAAGATAATATGGAGGAAAAATGAAAAAAAAGAATGGAGTAATGTTAGGGTTATGCATAGCAATTGCGATAGTTGCTATTGCGTATGCAGCATTTAATGCAACTCTTAATGTTAATGGTACAATTAATGCAACAGGTAATTTTTCAGTAGTATTTTCAAGTAATGGTAGTTGTCAAGCAACTACAACAGCAGGTACAGATATACCTACTGCTACAGTAGTAGCATCTACTAATTCAACAACAGCAACTTTAAATGCACAGTTATATACACCAGGGGATGTTGTAACATGTACAATACCAGTAACAAATAATGGTAATTTGAGAGCAAAATATGTTTCATCTAGTGTTTCAAATAGTTTAACTGATGTTTCTACACCTATAGCAGTTACGGTATCATCTTCAACAGGAACAAATGTTATAGAAGCTGCTGGTACTTCAAGTATTACAGTAGTAATTAAATACAACTGGGAAGGGACTAGTCAACCACCAGAATCAGATACTACTAAAACATTTACAATTGCATCAAATTATACTCAAGCGATTTAATAAAGTAAAATAAGGAGAAAAGTATGAAAAGAAATAATATAATAATAGGAGTATTGGCTGCGGTTATCGTCATTATGGGAGTAGCTTTTGCAGCATTTTCAACAACATTAAATATTAATGGTAATGCTAACATTTCATCAAATTGGAGTATTGCTTTTGTACCAGGAGAATGCACTTCTACTAGTAAAGATAGTAGTAATCCAAGTAGTGGTACTGTATCAGTATCAGGAACTACTGCAACAGTGGTTGCTAATATGTCATCTCCTGGAGATATATTAACATGTACTGTTAAAGTTCAAAATCAAGGAACATTAGATGCAGTTAGAACTAGTTGGTCTTTAATGCAAAATGTAACAGATACTACTTCTTATACTGTTAGTTTATCACCAACTACTAATCCTGGTTCTGTTTTAGTAGCTAAGAGTGGAGATACAGTTGCGGAAGAAACATTAACTATGACGATTACTTACAATTCTGGAGTAACTAGTAAACCAAGTGGAGCAGCAACATTTAAAGCAGTAGCAACGTATGAACAAAGTTTATAATAAATATAAGGCAACGAAAGTTGTCTTTTATTTTGTCAAAAATTATAGGGTATAGGAGTATTTAAAAGATGAGTATTATAATACCCTTTCGTTAAATTAAGAGATAACTTCTCGTTTAACGAAAAAAGTAGTTTTCATTAGAAAGTTCCCATTTTATGGGGACTTTTTTGATAAAA
>CALVYX010000058.1 GCA_944372315.1 uncultured Bacilli bacterium | reverse complement strand
ATAATAGTGTTCCAGAATTAAAAAGTTTAATTGGTAAGTATTTTCCAGAGTCGATTGCAGCAATTATTGGCAATTATTCAAGTGGAATATTCTATACTGTTTTAATGTGGATATATGTTATTATTTTTGCAATTTTCTTAGGATATATAACTAAATATTTTATTAAAAAAAGAAAATAATGCCAAGTGACAATAGTCGCTTTTTTGTTGAAAACAAAGGAAAATTTAGGTATTGCAAATTTCCTGGGCCGTCCGGTCATCAACTTAAACTCTAATGTCGAAATAACTTCTGGAGATGGGACAGCAAGTAATCCTTATGTTATTAAAACTGTTTAAAGCATTGAACTTTTTGTTCAGTGTTTTTTTATGACTAAATTGTTATAAACTAAACTATATTTATATAGTATAATTAATTTAGGTGGTTTTATGGACAAAGTTCTAATTATAGAAGATGATAGTTCAATACGTGAAGGATTAAAGTTCTACTTAGAGCAAGAGCATTATGAAGTATTAAATGCTAAAGATGGCACTTCTTCTTTACCTATTTTACAAAACAATTTAGATACTTCTATTATTTTGTTAGATATTAATTTGCCAGATATAAATGGATTTGATTTGTTTAGTAAGTTAAAAGAAATAGTTAATATACCTATTATTTTTTTAACAGCTAGTGATTTAGAAGTGTCTATTGTAAGAGGTTTAGATATGGGGGCTGATGATTATATTACGAAACCATTTAAAGCAAGAGAGTTAGTATCACGTATTAAAACAGTTTTAAGACGAGTAAATAATAATTCTAATATTATTAACATTCAAAATATTACTATTGATTTAAATCAAGCTAAAGTGTTTAAAAATAATAAAGATTTGATGTTAACTGCTTTAGAATATAAAATTTTATTATCTTTTGCCTTAAATCCTAATATTGTTTTCACAAGAGAAAAGATTTTAGCGGATGTTTGGGATGTTGATGAAGAATATGTAAGCGATAATGCATTAACGGTCTATATTAAAAGGATTAGAGAAAAAATTGAAGATGACCCAACGAATCCTGAGATTATTATTACTGTTCGTGGAATTGGCTATAAATTGGGTGATATGAATGTTAAAAAATAAAAACGTTAAAAAATTCCTTTTAGCTCAAATATTAATTATCATAATCGCTATAGCCATCAGTATAATCTCTAGTTTTATTATTTATAAAAATTATAGAGATACTCTAATAGAAAATAATAATCGTATCATTAATAACATTATTAAAAATAATCCTGAATTAGAAGAAGAGATTATTAATGCTATTTTAGATGAAGATAAAAGTTCTACTAACATACTAGAACAATATGGAATAAGTGATGAAATATATGAGTTAGAAGATTTAAAACAAAGCGTTATTTTAGGCAATGTTTTATTAGTAGCAATATCTATTATCTTAATTATTATTTTTTATATTATATATATAATAAGAGAACATCGATCTTTATCTAAAATATCTACTTCAGTTAATAAAGTACTAAATAATGATTATAGTATTGATATTAAAGAATATCATGATGATTATTTAAGTAGTTTAAGTAGTGATGTATATAAAGTTATATCTTTATTAAAAGAACAAAGAGACATTTCTTATCAAGATAAAAAGTATTTAGAAGAAACATTATCTGATATTTCTCATCAATTACGTACTCCATTAACTAGTATGTATGTGATTAATGATCTTTTAGAAACGAAATTATCTTCTAGTAAGAAAAAAGAATTTTTAAATCGAAATCGTACCCAATTAGAAAGAATTGAATGGTTAGTAACATCACTATTAAAGTTATCACGATTAGATAGTGGTAGTGTTGAACTGATAAAAGAGACAGTAAATCTTAAGAAATTAATAGAAGCATCTATTGATCCTGTTAGAATAAGCTTAGAATTAAAAGAAATAAATGTTATGAATCAAGTTGATAAAAGTATTTATATTGATGTTGATTTCAATTGGACTAAAGAAGCTTTAGTTAATATTATTAAAAATGCTTATGAATACACACCGGTGAAAGGAAAAATTACTATTAATGCTAGTGTGAATCCTTTATATACGGAATTAAGAATTACAGATAATGGATGTGGTATTCCCAAAGATAAATTACCATTTATCTTTGATAGGTTTTATAAAGTAAATAAAGATTCTGATAGTATTGGAATAGGACTTAATATGACGAAAAGAATCATTCATGAGCAATTAGGAGAAATAGAAGTGGAGAGTAAAGTAAATCAAGGTACCACTTTTATAATTAAATTTTATAAAAATGTTATTTAGTGACAAAATTGTAATCGATTTTGTCACTTTATTGTAATATTAATTTAGTATACTTCCATTAGAAAGGGAAAGATAATATGGAAATTTTAAGAGTAGAACATTTAAGTAAATATTATGGTAAGGGTGAAACCTTAGTGAAAGCACTAGATGATGTTAGTTTTAGCGTAGAACGTGGTGAGTTTGTAGCGGTAGTGGGAACTAGTGGATCTGGTAAAAGTACATTATTACATATTTTAGGTGGCGTAGATCGTCCAACGAAAGGTAAAGTTTTTGTGGAAGAGGAGGATGTATATAAATTAGATGAAGAAAGTCTAGCGGTATTTAGAAGAAGACAAGTAGGGTTAATTTATCAATTTTATAATTTGATTCCCATTTTAAATGTAAAAGAAAATATTACATTACCCATTTTATTAGATGAGAAAAAAGTGGATGACAAGTATTTAAATGAGATTATTAAAACGTTAGGTTTAGAAAATAGAGTGAATCATTTACCTAATGAATTATCAGGTGGTCAACAACAAAGAGTATCTATTGGAAGAGCTCTTATGAACCATCCATCCCTATTACTTGCAGATGAGCCAACAGGAAATTTGGATTCTAAATCTGGTAAAGAGATCATTGAACTATTAAAGTTATCTAATCAGAAATACAATCAAACAATAATTATGATTACTCACGATCATAACTTAGCTTTAAATGCATCTAGAATTATTACGATCGATGACGGAAAAATTATAAGTGATGAGAAGGTTAGAGCATCATGAATATTTTAAATAAACTAACGATTAAACATTTAATGATGAATAAAAAAAGAACTATTGTAACTATCATTGGTATATTATTATCAACTGCTTTAATGGTAGGAATAGGTACTATAGCTTCCACTTTTATTGGTTATATGATCGAAAATACTAAAAGTAATGAGGGTTCTCATCATGTTATTTTAGAAGATATTCCTAGTGATAAAATAAAATATATTAAAAATAATTCTGATATAGAAGAATATAGTATTTCTTATGAAATAGGGTATGCTATCTTAGAAGATGGTATCAATAATTATAAACCTTATTTATACATTGTTGGTGCGGATAAAACCTATTTAGAAAACAGTAAATTAAGCAAAGGAAGAATTCCAGTCGATGATTCTGAAATCATAATAAGTTCACATATTTCTAGTAATGGAGGAGTAAAGTATCATATAGGTGATAAAATCACACTTCAAATAGGAACTAGATCTATCGAAGGGGAGTTACTTAACCAAAATAATCCTTATACAGAAGAGGAAACTTTTACACCAAAGTATGAAAAAGAATATACAGTGGTAGGAATTATGGAACGAAGTAATGATGAACCTTATTCAGCTCCCGGTTATACTGTTTTAACTTTTAGTGATGACTTGGATAATACTTTGCTTGATGTTAAAATTACTTATAAAAGTCCTAAAAATACAAAAGAAAAAACAGAGAAAATAGCTAATGCTATTGGTCTAGAAAAATATACAGATGAGTATAGTAGTTATTATCCAGAAGTAGATTACAATGATTCACTACTATCTTATTATGGTGAAGGGAGTTACTCATCTATTAATAATATGATTTTATCTATTGTTATCATTGTTTTAGCATTAGTCATGGTTGGTTGTGCTATCGTAGTATATAATTCTTTTGCTATATCCGTAATGGAACGGAAGAAACAGTTTGGC
>CALVYX010000057.1 GCA_944372315.1 uncultured Bacilli bacterium | reverse complement strand
CATAGCGAATAATAGAGTCATAGAATTTATAAGGATCAAATAATTTATTTTTAAATAATCTTTTAATTCTTCTAATAACAGAATCATGTTGAACTAAAGAGAAATCGTCTTTAAGAGTTTTAGCAATGTCACTTGCAACAGAAGATTCAGATAGAATCATACCAAAAGATATAAAAGGAATAAATTTAAGTTGTGTCTTTCTTATATTAGGATTACATTTTAATAAAAAATCTTTCATTTCACTTGCAATATCATTTTGACTATTATATACTTTATACATAAACAACCTCTATTCTTTTTTTGGTTATAATAAGAATATCAAAAAAGGTTGTTTATTTCAATTATAAGAGATAAAATGACTTAGATAATCTCTGGTCATTTTTTTATTGTTTTAAAAACTGTCCGGTTATAAGCGTTATAAAAACTAATTAATACAGTACATTTATGATAAATACAAATGTACTGTATTTTTTTGAACTAAATTAAAACTAGTCGCATAAATTAGAATGAGGAGGAATATTATGGCTAGTTTTAAAGAAATAGTTACGAAAGCAGTAATTGGAAAAGGAAAGAAAACATTTACTACCACGAATTCTGTTGTTCCTGAATGTGAAGCAAGTACAATTTTAGGTTGCTGGGTTATTAATCACAACTTTAAAGGATACAAATCAGGAGATACCATTACTGTAGAAGGTAGCTATGATATTAATATTTGGTATTCTTGCCAAAACGATACTAAAACGGAAGTAGTAAGACAGACAGATACTTATAAAGAGACAGTTACTGTTCCAAGAAGAAATGAATCTAATATTACTGGAGATGAAGAAATCATTGTTAGAAGCTTAAAGCAACCTAGTTGTGTGAAAGCTGAAATTCAAGACGGAAAGATAGTGTATACGATTGAGAAAGATTTAGGAATAGAAATAGTAGGTGATACTAAAGTAAAAATTGCAATTGATGAAGATGAGGATGAATGGGATATCATAGATGATGATGTAAATCAAGAAGAAGTAGAAAAACAAATAGATGAACAGGTTCAAGAAGAGTTTTTAGATTAAGAACTCTTTTTATTTGACATAAATTTATGTAAATGTTAAAATATAGCACAAAAAAGAGGGGATTGTATGGAAATTAATAAAAGTCTTATTAGTCATTATCAAGTAAGTAGGGTAGATGAAGTAAAATTACAAGAACAAATAGGGATTAATAAAGGATATCTTAAAGAAAAGCCTACATGGTATATCATAGATGATACTTTACAATACTTTAAAGTAAGAAATGATTATCGTCTTTTGACGGAGTCTTTTTGTAGCAAGTTTGGGAAAATTATGGGTCTTGATACATTAGATTACCGAGTAGCATATTTAAGGGATACAGCTATCTATATTCCTAAAGTTGAACAACAAGTAAAATGTGGTCTTTTATCTACTTCGTTTCAAAGTAAAAATAAAAATTACTATTTAGTAAGTGAGTTATTAGATAGTGAAATTTCAGATTTAAAAAGTTATGGAAATTATTCACTACAATCTTTATTAAGTTTCTTTGAAAACCAAACAACAAAAGAATGCTATGAAAAAACCAGATCTTATTTGTTACTATTATTTGTTTGTGATTATTTTACCCATCAGTTAGATCGCAATTATCACAATATTAGTTTTGAAATTTCTAAAATAGAAGGAGTAAATTATAAACACAGATTAAGATTAAATGTATTTTATCCGGAAATTGCTTCTAAATATGGAACTTTTACTGATGAGGGGACTATTTGGAGAATACCTGATCTATCGCCTACTGTAATGTATGATAGTGAAAGAAGCTTAGGAGCGGGTCATAAAAAACCTTTAAGTTATACACCTGGAGAAGTATGGATGCCGTTATTTCCTTATTCTCCTGATTTATTATTTAATAATATGCAAGAAGGACAAGCTAAGAAGGATGAATGTTATGGACTAGATCCTAATTTAGTAGAGGTTGCGTTAAACTATGACAAAGAAGTGATACCCATGTTAGAAAGATTAGCTTATGATGATGAATATAGAAAAGTATTAGAACAGTATAATACTAGTCATAGTCAAATAAGGATTAAACCGGAAACAAATGATTTTTTAATTAATTTATTTGAAGATAAAAGAAAAGAAGTAAAGAAAGTATTAACTTTATTTAAATAATGCTATTTATTAGACAAAAAGATATAATTATAATATAATATCTTTAGGGTGATACTATGGGTATTAAAGTAGTTTTTATGGGAACACCGGAATTTAGTGTTCCTATTTTAGAAGGTTTAATAGAAAATTATAAAGTAGTAGGAGTAGTAACTCAACCAGATAAGGAAGTAGGAAGAAATCATAAGATTACCTATTCTCCAGTTAAAGAGTGTGCTATAGAACATAATATTAAAGTTTTGCAACCATTAAAAGTACGAAAAGAATATGAAGAAATTATTGAGTTAAAACCTGATATTATTGTAACTTGTGCTTATGGGCAAATTATTCCTAAAGCACTTTTGGATTATCCTAAATATGGATGTATCAATGTTCATGCATCACTTCTTCCTAAATTAAGAGGGGGAGCGCCCCTACATCGTGCAATCATAAATGGAGAATCTAAAACAGGTATTACTATTATGTATATGGATGAACATATGGATACCGGTGATATGATTAGCAAAGAAGAAATATTAATAGATTTTCATGATACGGTTGGAGAAATTCATGATAAACTTAGTTTATTAGGTAGAGATTTATTATTACAAACTATGCCAGATATTATTCAAAATAAGGTAAAACCTGTAAAACAGAATGATGAAGAAGCAACATATGCTCCTATTATTAAAAGAGAGGATGAACTGATTGATTTTAATAAGAAATCTCTTGAAATTTATAATCAGATTAGAGGCCTTAACCCTTATCCAGTGGCGTATGCTATGTTGGATGGCAAAGTGATGAAGATATATTCATCTATGATAAAAGATAATATTTATACTTCAAAACAAAATGGTGAAATAGTAAGAATTTATGATGATGGAATAGGAGTATCTACTTCTGACTCGGAAATTATATTAAAAGAGATTAAACCAGAAGGAAAAAGAAAGATGAGTGCTAAAGAATATTTAAATGGAGTAGATAAAGATAGCTTAATTGGTAAAATTTTCAATAAGGAGTAATTATGGACGATAAGAAGAAAGAACAAAAAAAAGAAAAATTTAGTGTCAAAGACATAGTTTCTAACAGACAATATCGTTCGATCGCTATATTAATTTTTTATGTTATTCTTTTTGCTATTTTGATTGCTATTTTAAGAGTGCCTAGTAATAGTAGTGGTGAAAATGGTACTACTGTTAGTAATTTAGATGGATATGAATTAATTGATAATAAGAATTTTAATTATAAATATACTGTTACAATAGATGATGATATTTATTATTATGAAGGTAAAAAATATGATAATAAAGAAATGGTCACCTTAAAAAAAGGTGAAGAACAAGAAGAATACTACTTTGTTGATAAGGAAATTTATGTAAAACAAGAAGACCGTTATGTATTAACAGAAGTTAAACCGTATATTCTTTTTGACTTTTTCAACACGGATACCTTAGATATGTTAATTCTAAACGGAACTTTGGTAGATGAAGCAAACAACGAATATAAAATAGATAATCAAGGAATATCTGACGTTTTAAGTAGTCATAGTGTTAAAGTGGATTCTGGAGATAATTTTGCTACTTTAACTTATCGAAATTCTTATATAACTGGTATTAAATTCGATCTATCAAGTTATGCAAAATTAATGAGAGAAAACTATAATAATATTATTATCGATATGCAATTTTATGATTTTAATTTAGTTGATGATTTTAATGAACCAATTATAAATTAGTGTACTTTTTAATAAATATGAAAAAAATAAATAAAAAAAGTAAAAAAAAACTTGCAATATTAAATAAAATATTATAGAATGTAGAAGTACAGCTGATTTATAGCTGGGCTTGTAGCTCAGGTGGTTAGAGCGCACGCCTGATAAGCGTGAGGTCGGAGGTTCAAGTCCCCCCAGGCCCACCATAGGGAAATTAGTCGAACTAATCGACTTTAAATATATGAAAGGTTAATTTCGGTTAACCTTTTTTATATGCTTTGAAAGGAGTTGATTAGTTATGCAGATAATAAAGGAACAATTAGATATTGATGAGATATTAGAAAAACGGATAAAAAATATACTTAAATTTCTTAATTTTAAATCTAAAATTATTAAAGGCAATAAAACACTTTTTTAGAGAGTTACTACAAATTGGTAATGACAATGTGAAAGAAGCCACAACAAGCGAAATAAAGGGCTATTATGACGATAAAGATTTCGATAAAGTGATGTTTACGATATAGCAATAGATACCGATAAAGAGGATGAATTGTTTGATTATGCAGATATTGATAACTATTATTCTAAAGATGATGTAGAATTGTAAGAAAATATGTTAAAATAATGTTGTTAGGTGGTATAAGCATGAGGAAATATTTTAAAACAGGTTGTTTAATATTTATAATTCCAATTATAATTAACACTACTTTTTTATATAATAATTTTTATCTTTTATTGTTTTACTATTTGTATCATTAAATTTTAATATATAATTTGGTTGATTATTAATTTCATACACTTCTTTTTTCATATTATTTAATTCATAAATAATTTTATCTTCATTAGCAAAGATTCTTGGTATCTTAATTAATGAAACTTTCTTTTCTTTTTTTTCTAAAATATGCATATGAGCAAAAGTTTTTCCAGCTCCATATTCTTTTTTCATATTAATATCACCATACACATAAATAAATTTAGTTTTAATTACTACTTCTTTTAACAAAAGAATATCGTAAATATATTTGTTTTTTTCATATAAATGTGGATTTGTATTATCATATCCTCCAACATTTTCATCTTTTGTTAAAACAATTTTATTATCAATAATTGATAATACACCATAGTTTCCCATAAAATAACGAACCATTGAAAAAACACTTGTAATTATAGATAAAATTATTATCATGCAACTTATTATCGTTATCGTTGTATTAGAAATATAAAAAATAATTAAAAGAAAAGATATAAAAAATAAAATTATTGATACAAAAATAAATAATAATGAATTTTTTGCATAATGCTGCCTAGCAAAGCTTTTGTCAATTTCAAATGACATTTTATCACCTACTTTTCATATATCATTTTACCATAAAATTTGATATTTTTAGTAAAAATGTATGAATTTATCAAATTATTAATTAAATGTCAAAAATGTAGTATAATGATTATAGAAATTAACCTTATAGAAATTTTCCAAACGTGTACCACGATGGCACCATTGGGAACTTGGTTCGAACTTTTATAGTTTGAATTTAAATAAAGTGAGTATTAACCATAGAAACAAACTTTTTAGTTTGTTTTTTATTTTATTTAAATTGAAAAATGCGATATAATTATAATGGTGATAATAATGAAAAAGCTAATAATAGTATGGGTATTATTTTTATTCATAATTAGTCCTGTATATGCTAATGAAAAAGTTGAAGTAACATTTTCTAAGTGTGTTGATGGCGATACAGTTAAGTTTATTTTAAATGACGAGGAAATAACAGCAAGATTTTTAGCAATAGATACACCAGAGACTGTTCATCCAACAAAAGAAGAGGAACCCTTTGGAAAAGAAGCTAGTAATTATACTTGTGAAAAATTAACAAATGCTTCTAAAATAGTTTTAGAATATGATGATGGTAGTGATAAAACAGATAAATATGACCGCCATTTAGTATGGGTGTTTTATGATGATAATTTTTTACAAGAAGAGTTACTGGAACAAGGTTATGCTAAAATTGCTTATATATATGGAGATTATACTTATACTGAAGAATTACAACAAATAGAAAATAATTCTCGTCAAAATAAGATTGGATTATGGTCAGATTATGTAGAAGAGGAGAAAATAGAAGAATATACAGTTACTTTTTCTTATGATGGAAAGACTAAAAAAGTTAAAGTGAAAGAAGGAGAAGTAGTATCTCCAATTAGTAATCCTAAAAAAAATAATTATAGATTTTTAGGGTGGTATCAAGATGATGAACTATATGATTTTTCTCTACCAGTGACTTCCGATCTAACGTTAGTAGCTCAATTTGAAAAAATATCGGAAAGCGTTCCTATTTATATTTATGTGATAGCAATAATTGTTTTCATTTTAGTTATTGTTACTAATTATAAAAATAGTAGAAGAAAATTAAAAACGAAAGTAAAGAATAGGTTGAAGAAGAAATTATTGAAAAAATAATTTCTTTTTTTAGGAAAAATAAATCTTGACGGTTAATAATTAATTGAGGAGGTGATAAGGTGTTCAAAAAGAGAGTTGTTGTTATGCAAGATGATATTAAGGATTGTGGTGTTTGTTCCTTACTTACGATTGTCAAAACATATGGTGGTAATGTTTCTAAAGAGTATTTAAGAGAACTAACTAAAACTAATAAAGAGGGTACTAATGCATTGTTTTTATTAGATGCAGGAGTAAAATTAGGTTTTTATACCAAAGCTTTGAAAGGCGATATTATGGATTTAAAAGATAATATGCTTCCATGTATTGCTCATGTGGTAATAGATAATAAATATCAACATTTTGTGGTAATTTTAAACGTTAATAAAAAACGTAAAATGATAACAATTAGTGATCCGGCTAAAGGAATAGTTAAATATCGTTTAGAAGATTATATGCATATTGCTACAAATCAATATTTGATTTTCATTCCCAATAAACAAATTCCTATTTTGAAAAAAAATAAAGAAGTATTAAAAAATGTAATTGAAGTTCTTTTTAACTATAAAAAAGTGTTTATATCCATATTTATTTTTTCATTATTCTATACTATTATCAGTATTATTACTGCTTTTAATTTCCAAATGGTAATTGAAAGTGTACTTAATTATTCTTCTAAAACTAATTTATATTTTATTATGATAATTTTAGCTTTTCTTTATATTTTAAAATCACTAATAGATTTAGTACGAAATAATTTACTTGTTTTTATAAATCATACTTTGGATAATAATTTAATAACGAAAATTTTTAAGCACATTATTTCACTTCCTTATTTGTATTATAAAAGTAGAACGACTGGTGAAGTAATTTCTAGGATTAATGATTTAGGTGATATTAAAGAAACAATAAGTAGACTATTTATGACTTTCTTTGTAGACTTAGTATTAATTATCTTTGTATTTCTAATTTTATATAGAATAAACTCTAATCTAACTTTAATAGG
Source organism: uncultured Bacilli bacterium (assembly GCA_944372315.1). Next base: position 9,075 of record CALVYX010000057.1, on the reverse strand, counting down.
TGTGGTGATGCTTCTTTTATATTTTATAGTAATTAAAATATTTAACAAAGTATTTAAATACTATATTACTAAAAATCAAGAAGAAGCAGCCAGTGTCAATTCTTATATGGTAGAATCTATTAATAATATAGATACAATTAAGTCGTTAGGAATAGAGGAAATAACTTCTAATAAGATGGAGACTAAATATAATAAATATTTAAATACTAGTTACAATTTTCAAAGGCTATTTAATTTAGAAAATTTTATTAAAGATGTTATTAATTATTTAGGCCTTTCTTTCATTATTTTTGTTGCAACGTTATATGTATTAGAAGGAACAATGACTTTAGGAGAGGTTATTACTTATCATAGTATTATTCTATACTTCTTAGAACCTATTAAAAGTATTGTTGAGATGGAACTTATTGTGAAAAAAATGAAGGTATCTGTAAATAGGGTAACTGAATTATATGAAATTGATAACGAAAAATTAGAAATAGATAAAAAATACACAGGAAAGAAATTATTAGGTAAAATTGATATTAAAAATCTAGATTATTCTTATTATGGTCGTAAGAATATATTAAGTAATATCAATTTATCAATATTACCAGGAGCTAAAGTAATTATTTTTGGAAAAAGTGGATCAGGTAAAAGTACTATAGGTAAGATATTAATGAAATTTTTTGATATTGAACGTAATAAAGTTTTTATTGATAATAAAGATATCAATGATTATAATATTTTAGATATTAGAAGAGAATTTTGTTATATTGGACAAAATGAGAACTTGTTTAATGATACTTTATATAATAATATAACTCTTAATAGAGAAGTAGATTATGATGAATTTTTACAGGTAGCACATCTTACTAAAGTGGATGAGATAATAAAAGATAATGTTTTATCATATGAGATGTTATTAGAAGAAAATGGCTTTAATATTAGTGGTGGAGAAAGACAAAGAATAATATTAGCAAGGTCATTATTAAAAAATAGTAATATTTATATTTTAGATGAAGCTTTAAGTCAAGTAGATATTAAGAAAGAACGTGAAATATTAACTACTTTATTTAATAAATTTAAAGACAAAACAATTATTTATATTTCTCATCGATTTAACAATATGGATTTGTTTAATCAAAGTATTGATATGGAGAAGTTATCCTATGCTTGATATTAATGATTATTTACTTAAATATCAAAGAAAAATTCCTAAAATTTTATTTATTTGGTTTATATTTTTTACTTTTATAATAATTGTTTTAATAATAATAAATCATTGCTTTAAATTTCATAGTTATTATCAAGTCCAAGGTGTAGTAAAGAATAATTTATTAAGTATATATGTCTTGGTAGATGATTTAAAAGATATCACTAGTAATCATACTCTTTATATCGAAAAGGATAAATATAAATATACTATAGATAGTATAAAAGAAGAGATAGTTTCTAACAACAACTTATTTTATAAAGAAGTTTTATTAGATATTGATTTAAAAGATAAAAATTTTATAGATAATAATATAGTTAAAGTAAAATTTATTGTTAAAGAAATGACCATTTTGGAATATATGATTGATTTAATTAGGGGGTAAGATAATGGTAGAAATCGATAAAAAAGATTTATCTTGTATTAAAGGTGGTGGAATATCTGTTTGGGGAGGAATAGGTATTGCAGCTGGAATAATATTTTTAATAGGTGTAATAGATGGTTTTGTGAGACCATTAAAATGTAATTAAGGAGGAAGTAATGGAAACAATTAACAATAGAAATGAGTTATTAGCAATTACTGGTGGATTAGATATATCTGGGGCTATTATTAATGCTTTTACTGGAGGAATCAAGGTAATTATGGATGTAGGAAGAAGCCTAGGTACTGCTATTAGAAGAATCACGCTTGGATCTTTATGCAAAATTTAATAAAAAATAGTAAAAATAAATTATATATTATCTTAATACTATCTTCACCTATCATTATGATGATATTTAATATATTAGTAGTAACTATTTTTAATATAGGTACGTATTTAGGAACGTTTTTAAGAGGTCTATATCATATTGTAGTATGTTAAAGGTAACTATGGTTACCTTTTTCTTATTTTTAAAAAGTATTTGAAATAATAACAAAATATAGTATAATATATTTTGAAAGTAGGAGCGATGATATGAGAGAAATTTATACTGGAATAGATATTGGTAGTGATAGTATAAAAATTGTTGTTAGTGAATTTCTAGATGACAGGTTTAATATTTTGGCTTCTACTAATGTTAGATCGACAGGAATAAAAAAAGGATTAGTTGTAGATAAGGAATTAGCAATTAATTCTTTAAAGTTGGCTCTAAAAGAAATTGAACCTTCTATAGGAGTTAAAATAGATAAAGCAATTGTAACAGTACCAGCTAATGAGAGAAGATTTAGTGTAGTATCTGGTAACACTAGAATAAATAGTGAAGATGGACTTGTTACAGGTGAGGATATTGTATCTTCATTAGAAGATGCTGTTATCGAAAAATTGCAAGATAAAGAAAGCCTTGTCACAATAATTCCTATTACTTTTACAGTAGATGATAAAGAAAGTGTTCAAGATCCTAAAGGTCTTCATGGAGAATATTTAGAAGTAAAAGCAGTGTTAGCAGCAGCTCCAAAAAGAACTATTATTCCATTTTTAGAAGTTTTTGAATCTTGTGGAATCGAAGTTATTGATATAACTTTTGGTAGTATTGGAGATTATTATGAAGCTAAAAATAATGATTTGGATAAAAAATTAGGAGCAGTTATTAACATAGGCAGTGAAAAAATAGATGTATCTATTTTTAATAAAGGAATTATTATAAAACAAGACAATATTGAATTGGGTAGTAAAAATATAGATAAAGATATTTCCTATATTTATGGAGTAGATTTAACGACTTCTAGAACTTTAAAAGAAAATTTTGCTGTATGTAGTAGAAGATATGCCGATGTAAATGATGTTCTAGAAATAGAAACTAAAAGTGGAGATCGAGTAATTATCAATCAATATGAGATTTCAGAAATAGTAGAATCTCGAGTGGTAGAATTACTAAAACTTGCAAAAAAACAAATTAATGCCTTAACAAAAAGAAAAATAAGTTATATAATTGTTACAGGTGGTATTAGTGAATTAACAGGATTTAGCTATGTAGTAGAAAATACTTTAGGAATCAACGCTAATACTTTGAATATTACAACTATTGGTATTAGAAATAATAAATATTCTAGTGCTTTTGGTATTATAAAATATTATCATGAAAAATTAAAATTAAGAGAACAAACTTTATCCATGTTTGATGAAGATAAAATAGATGAAATGTTGAACAATAAAAGAAGTATTAAAAAAACAACAAATGATACAATTGTCAGTAAGGTATTTGGATACTTTATTGGAAACTAAGGAGGAATTGGAATGTTTGGCGCATTAGAAATGGATCAATTAGCAAAAATTAAAGTAATAGGTATAGGTGGTGGCGGTGGAAATGCCGTTAATCGTATGATAGAGTCAGGGGTAAAAGGTGTAGAATTTATTGTAGCGAATACTGATTTGCAAGTATTAAATAATTCTCAAGCAGATGTAAAAATTCAAATAGGAGTTAACCTTAATGATGGGCTAGGAGAAGGGGCAAAGACAGAAATTGGTAGGGAAGCTGCAGTGGAATCTAAAAAAGAGATTGAAGACGCTTTAGCTGGAGCTGATATGGTTTTCGTTACTTGTGGAATGGGTGGAGGAACAGGATCTGGTGCTGCACCTGTTGTTGCTGAAATTGCACAAGCTTTGGGGGCATTAACTGTTGCAATAGTTACTAAACCATTTACTTTTGAAGGACGTAAGAGAATGGAAAATGCTCTTGCTGGAATTGAAGAGTTAAAGAAACATGTAGATACTTTAATTGTCATTCCTAATGATAGATTAAGAGAAATTATTGATAAAACGACACCTATGTTAGAAGCATTTAAAGAAGTAGACAATGTACTTCGTAGAGGTGTCCAATCAATATCAGATTTAATAGCGGTAGTTGGACTTGTTAACTTGGATTTTGCCGATGTAAAAGCGGTTATGGAAAAATCAGGAAATGCTATTATTGGTATTGGTATAGGTATGGGTGAAGATAGGGCAATAGAAGCCGCAAAACAAGCCGTTTCTAGTCCGCTTTTGGAAACATCTATTTCAGGAGCAACGGATGCTATTATCAATATTACTGGTGGTATGAATTTAACATTATTTGAAGCAGAACAAGCTGCAGAAGTTGTACGTGCTGCCTCTAATACGGATATTAATACAATATTTGGTTCTGTTATTAATGAAAACTTAACTGATGAAGTAATAGTAACAGTAATTGCTACTGGCTTTGATAAAAATAATAAAGAACCACTTTATAATACTGCTCAAACTCCAACTAGAAGAATTAAAGAAGCAGAAGTGGCAACACCTATTATCGACGAAGAGGATGATAGTGATTCTGAAAGCGAATATGAATTACCTCCATTCTTAAGAAATAGAAATTATTAAAAAAATACTTGATTTATTTAAATAAATAAGATATATTATTAATGCTTACTTCTTCTTAGTAATGGATTCTTCCGACCATTACTCAGTAGATAGTGAATTATAAGAAAGGGAGATGATTAAGGTGGCTTTATCTAAAGAAGTAAAAGCTAAAATTATTAAAGACTTTGCTAAAAATGAAAATGATACAGGTTCAGCAGAAGTTCAAATTGCAATTCTTACAGAAGAGATTAACATTTTGACAGAACACTTGAAAGAACATATTCATGATTATCATTCAAGACGTGGACTTTTAAGAAAAGTTGGGCAAAGAAGAAGCTTGTTAAATTATTTAGCAAAGACAGATATCAATGGATATCGTGAAGTAATTAAAAAATTAGGATTAAGAAAGTAGACACTGTTTTTAGTGTCTTTATTTTTTACATAAAATGGAGGTAAACATGGAAAAGAAAGTATTTGAATTAGACTTTAGAGGAAGAAAAATCGTAGTAGAACATGGAGAAATGGCGAAACAAGCTCATGGGGCTGTTTTAGTTAGATATGGAGATACTGTAGTGTTATCCACTGCTGTAGTTAGTAAAAATGCAAATATTTTATCTGATTTCTTTCCTTTGATGGTACTTTATCAAGAAAAATTATATTCCGTAGGTAAAATACCAGGGGGATTTATAAAAAGAGAAGGTAGACCTACTGATAATGCAACTTTAGCTGCTAGAATGATCGATAGACCAATGCGCCCATTATTCCCAGAAGGATTTAGAAATGAGGTACAGATTGTTAATACTGTTTTATCAGTAGAACAAGATAATTCACCTGAGATAACAGCATTATTAGGATCTAGTATTGCAACTTGTATTAGCAAAATTCCTTTTGACGGACCTATTGCTGGTGTCAAAGTTGGTCGTGTAAATGGAGAGTTTGTAATTAATCCAACTCCAGAACAACTAGAAGTAAGTGATATTGATTTAACAGTAGCAGGAACGAAGGAAGCTATTAACATGGTAGAGTCTAGTGCTAAACAAGTTAGCGAAGATGATATGTTAGAAGCATTAATGTTTGGTCATGAAGCGATTAAAGAACTTATTGCTTTTGAAGAGAAGATTATTGAAGAAATTGGCGAAAAGAAAATGGAGTATGAAAAGTTAGAAATAACTAATGAATTAAAAGAAGAAATCTCTTCATTATGTCGTGATAAATTAGATGAAGCATTAAGAATTAAAGATAAACTAGAAAAATATGCCGCAATCGATAAAGTAAAAGAAGATGTTGTTGCTAAATACGAAGAAGAAAATAGTGAACTTAAAGAAAAAGAGTTAGAAGAACTTCTTACTAAAGTTAAATTGGTGTTAGAAGAATTAGAATATGAATTATTTAGAAGAATTGTTGTAAAAGAAAAAACTAGAGCGGATGGAAGAAGTATGACCGAAATTCGTCCATTATCAACAGATATTGATATTTTACCAAGAACTCATGGTTCCGCATTGTTTACAAGAGGTCAAACGCAAAGTTTATCTATTACAACATTAGGAGCATTAGGTGAACATCAAATATTAGATGGATTATCTTTAGAAGATGAAAAAAGATTTATGCTTCACTATAATTTTCCACAATTCTCAGTAGGAGAGACTGGTAGATATGGTTCTCCTGGAAGACGTGAAATAGGACATGGTGCCTTAGGAGAAAAAGCGCTTCTTCAAGTAATTCCTAGTGAAGACGAATTTCCATATACCATAAGAGTTGTATCAGAAATACTAGAGAGTAATGGATCATCATCGCAAGCAAGTATTTGTGCTGGATGTATGTCTTTAATGGCCGCAGGTGTTCCAATTAAAGCACCAGTTGCAGGTATTGCTATGGGTCTTATTACGGATGGTGATGATTATACTATTTTAACAGATATTCAAGGAATGGAAGATCACTTAGGAGATATGGACTTTAAAGTAGCAGGTACAAGAGATGGTATATGTGCATTACAGATGGATATTAAGATCAAAGGTATTACAAAACAGATATTAAAAGAAGCATTAGCACAAGCAAAAGATGCTCGTATGGAGATACTAGATGTGATTCAAAAACAAATTCCAGAGCCAAGAAAAGAAGTTAGTAAATATGCACCAAAAACTCTTACATTTATGATTAAACCGGAAAAAATTAAAGATGTTATTGGTAAGGGTGGAGAAATGATTACTAAGATTATTTGCGAAGCTAGTAATGTAAGTGCGGTTACTGATATTAATGCTGTTAAGGTAGATTTAGAAGATGATGGAAGAGTTATTATTTATCACTCTGATCAAGATATTATTAATAAGACCGCAGAAATGATTCAAAATATTGTAAGAGAAGTAGAAGAAGGTAAAATATATACTGCTAAAGTAGTATCTATCGAAGACTTTGGATGTTTTGTTCAAGTATGGCCAGGATGTGAAGGATTAGTTCATATTTCTAAATTAGCGAAAGAACGTGTTGAAAAAGTAGAAGATGTTGTTAAAGTAGGAGATGAAATAGTAGTAAAAGCGATTGGAACTGATAAAAAAGGTAGATTAAATTTCTCAAGACGCGATGCAATGTAAAAAAAATATAAAAGTATAATAAAAGCAATTTTAATAAAAATATGAGATAAAAAACATGAATTTATCCTATAAAAATTAAAATTGCTTTTGTTTTATGATTTTTTATTATAAAACAATGATTTTACAAGTTTTTCATACTATAGTAACATGACTTTGAGGTGTTATAGTGGATGATGTAAAAAAGATAAAGGAAATAGATAAATTTTACACTTGTAAATATGATCGTGCATTTAAAGAAGTCATGTTGCAAGAAAATGATACAGAAATATTACAATGTTTGTTAGAGAGTATTTTAAAGTTAAAAATTAATAAAATTGAAATTAAAAACCAAGAAAGAAATTCGAGAAATATTCATGTTAAAAGAAAACATTTAGATGCAATTTTATTAACTGATGTGGGAGTTATTGAGATAGAAATAAATACTTATTATAATGAGTATGTAAGAGTAAGGAATATGGCATATATTAGTGATATTTATGCTTCTGATACTGTAGTTGGAGATAATTATAGTGAAGATAAAAGATTTATTCAAATAAACTTAACTTATGGTTTAAAAGATAAAAAAGATATAAGGATTTATAAGGTAAGAGATGATGAGAAAAAAGAATATGTAAGTAACTTATATATATACGAAATAAATATGGATTATTATAAAAAAATATGGTATGATAATGACGAAAAGAAGATAAATGAAAATAAATATTTAATTATGTTAGATTTAAATCCAGAAGAATTAAAGAGGTTATCTTCAAATGATAAGGTGGTAAGAAAATATATGGATAAAGTAACTGTAATGAATACTGATTATCAATTTAAAGAATATATGAGTGCAGAAGAAGATGCTAGAAAAATACATAATACGTTAATGAAACGAGCAGAAGATGCAGGTATCAATAAAACCAAGAAGTCAATAGCCATTAAAATGTTGAAAAACAACATCGATAAAAATACAATCGCTGCTTGTACAGGATTAACAATAGAACAAATTAATAGACTTAAATAAAATTATAATTTTGATATTATAATTTTTTTATTTGTGAAATGCTTAAGTTTATAGTATAATTTCTATAGTAGATAGGGTGATATAAATGTACTTGAAAGAAATAAGCGCTTCGGGATTTAAATCTTTTGCGGATAAACTAACGATAAGTTTAGATGGTAAGACTACTTGTATCGTAGGACCTAATGGATCTGGAAAAAGTAATATTGTTGATGCAGTAAGATGGGTATTAGGTGAACAATCAGTAAAATCTCTAAGGGGAGATGCTGGAATGACCGATGTTATTTTTTCTGGGTCTAAATCGCGTAATCCATTAAATGTAGCTAGTGTATCTTTAACATTTGATAATAGTGATAACTATTTAAATGTTCCATACAATGAAGTATCTATTAAAAGAAGAGTATATAGAACAGGAGAAAACGAGTATTTTTTAAATGGAGAAAAATGTAGACTAAAAGATATTACAGATTTATTTATTGATAGTGGTATAGGGAAAGATGCTTTTAATATTATTTCACAAGGAGATATTAGTAAAATTTTATCTAATTCTCCCGAAGAGAGACGTGCTATATTTGAAGGAGCGGCTGGTGTTTTAAAATACAAAAAAAGAAAAGAAGAAGCCATAAGAAAATTAGATAGAACTAATAATAATTTAGATCGTGTAAATGATATTATTGCAGAATTAGAAGTGCAAGTAGAACCTTTAAAAGAACAGAGTAAGAAAGCTTTAGAATACTTAGATAATAAAGAGAAATTAGAAAATATTGAAGTAGCATTAATCGCTTATGAAATAGAAGAGATGAATCATCAGTATGAAGAAGTAAAAAATAATATTGATGAATTAAATACTAAGATTTTAAATTTAAATATTAAAGGAAATAGTGATGATACTTTATTTATTGAAAGTAAAAATGATTTAGGTAAATTAAATATTGAATTAAATGAACTTAATCATAAGTTATTAGAACTTACTAGACGTGAAGAGAAACTAAATGG